>NZ_JBYCLG010000015.1:0-4889 GCF_057473785.1 Mycobacterium sp. TH-M103 | reverse complement strand
TGTGGCGCCTGTGATGCAATCAGCGGTTATGAGCATCAAAGTTGCGCTGGAGCACCGCACCAGCTACACCTTTGACCGGCTGGTCCGGGTGTATCCGCACGTGGTGCGGCTGCGCCCGGCGCCCCACTCCCGAACACCGATCGAGGCTTACTCGCTGCGCGTCGAACCCGACGACCACTTCATCAACTGGCAGCAGGATGCCGTGGGCAACTTCCTTGCCCGGCTGGTGTTCCCGAACCCCATGACCCGGCTGACCATCACCGTCGGGCTGATCGCGGACCTGAAGGTGATCAACCCGTTCGACTTCTTCATCGAGGACTGGGCCGAGATATGGCCCTTGAATCACGGGGCCGGGCCGGCCTACCCCAAGGCGCTGGCCGACGACCTCGAGCCCTATCTGCGGCCGGTCGACGAGGACGGCGAGGGGTCGGGGCCGGGCGACCTCGTCCGCGCCTGGGTGCGCGACTTCTCGGTGCCGGACGGCACCCGCACCATCGACTTCCTGGTCGCCCTCAACCGCGCGGTCAACGCCGGCGTCGCCTACAACGTGCGCATGGAACCCGGCGTCCAGACACCGGATTTCACGCTGCGCAGCGGTGTCGGCTCGTGCCGGGACTCGGCGTGGCTGCTGGTGTCGATCCTGCGCCGGTTCGGGCTGGCCGCCCGGTTCGTGTCGGGCTACCTGGTGCAGCTGACGTCCGACGTGGAGGCGCTGGACGGGCCGTCGGGACCCGCCGCCGACTTCACCGACCTGCACGCCTGGACCGAGGTGTACATCCCCGGTGCGGGCTGGATCGGCCTGGACCCGACGTCGGGACTGTTCGCCGGCGAGGGGCACATCCCGCTGGCCGCCACGCCGCATCCGGCGAGCGCGGCACCGATCAGCGGCGGCACCGAACCGTGCGAATCGGTGCTGGAGTTCTCCAACACCGTCACCCGCGTGCACGAGGACCCGCGCGTCACGCTGCCCTACACCGACACGGCGTGGCGGTCGATCTGCGAGGTCGGCCGCCGGGTCGACGCCCGGCTGGCAGCCGCCGATGTGCGGCTCACCGTGGGCGGCGAACCGACGTTCGTCTCGATCGACGACCAGGTCAGCGAGGAATGGACGACGGCCGCCGACGGCCCGCACAAGCGGCAGCGGGCATCCGATTTGGCCGCCCGGCTGAAGGCGGCGTGGGCCCCAAGAGGGCTGATCCAGCACAAACAGGGCCGGTGGTATCCCGGAGAGCCGTTGCCGCGCTGGGAGATCGCGCTCTACTGGCGCACCGACGGACGGCCGCTGTGGGCCGACGCGGCGCTGCTGGCCGACCCCTGGGGAGACCAGCCCGCCCGACCCGCCGACACCGACGCGGCCCGCGCGGTGCTCGCCGCGGTCGCCGACGGCCTGGGGCTTCCGGCCACCCAGGTGCGACCCGCCTACGAGGACCCGCTGCACCGACTGGCGGCCAAAGTGTGCCTGCCGGAAGGGGATCCGGTGGAACCGGCCGACGACCTCGCCGACGACTCCCCCGCCGGGCGTACCGCGCTGCTGGCCCGACTCGACGAAACCCTCACCGCGCCTGCGGCTTTCGTGCTGCCGCTGCACCGGCGCGACGACGACCTCGGGTGGGCCAGCGCGGACTGGCGGTTGCGCCGCGGGCGCATCGTGCTGGTCGACGGCGACTCGCCGGCGGGCCTGCGGCTGCCGCTGGACTCGATCAGCTGGCAACCGCCGCGCCCCACCTTCGACGCCGACCCCCTGACCGTGGCCGACGCGCCGGCCACCGACTCGGCCCGCGCAGTCGTCACCGAGCCCGACGGGGCGCCGCCGACCGCGATGGTCGCCGAGGTCCGCGACGGGCTGGTGCACATCTTCCTGCCGCCCACCGAGGCGCTGGAACACTTCACCGATCTCGTCGCGCGCGTCGAGGCCGCGGCGGCGGACGCCGGCCGCGCCGTGGTGATCGAGGGCTACGGCCCGCCGCCGGATCCTCGCCTGCGCTCGACCACGATCACCCCCGACCCGGGCGTGATCGAGGTCAACGTCACACCGACCGCCGGCTTCGCCGAACAATGCCGGCTGCTGGAATCGCTGTACGAGAACGCTCGCCTTGCTCGATTGTCAACGGAGTCGTTCGACGTCGACGGCACCCACGGCGGCACCGGCGGAGGCAACCACATCACGCTGGGCGGGGTCACGCCGGCGGACTCGCCGCTGCTGCGCCGCCCGGATCTGCTGGTCTCGCTGCTGACCTACTGGCAGCGCCACCCGGCGCTGTCCTACCTGTTCGCCGGGCGCTTCGTCGGGACCACGTCGCAGGCCCCGCGCGTCGACGAGGGCCGCGCCGAGGCGCTGTACGAACTCGAGATCGCGTTCGCCGAGATCGCGCGGGTGAGCGGCGGCGGCGCCAAACCGTGGCTGGCCGACCGCGCGCTGCGCCACCTGCTGACCGACATCACCGGCAACACCCACCGCGCCGAGTTCTGCATCGACAAGCTCTACAACCCCGACAGCCCCCGCGGCCGGCTCGGGCTGCTGGAGCTGCGCGGGTTCGAGATGCCGCCGCACCTGCGCATGGCGATGGTCCAGTCGCTGCTGGTGCGCTCGCTGGTGGCGTGGTTCTGGGAGCAGCCGCTGCGCGCCCCCCTGATCCGCCACGGCGCCAACCTGCACGGTCGATATCTGTTGCCGCACTTCATCATTCACGATATCGCCGACGTCGCAGCGGATCTGCGCGCGCACGGCGTCGCCTTCGAGACCAGCTGGCTGGACCCGTTCACCGAGTTCCGCTTCCCGCGCATCGGTACCACCGTGTTCGACGGTGTGGAGATCGAGCTGCGCGGCGCGATCGAGCCGTGGACCACCCTGGGTGAGGAATCCACCGCGACGGGCACCGCCCGCTACGTCGACTCCTCGGTCGAGCGCCTGCAGGTCCGCGTCATCGGCGCCGACCGGCACCGCTACATGGTGACCTGCAACGGCTACCCGGTGCCGCTGCTGGCGACCGACAACCCGGACGTGCACGTCGGCGGCGTGCGGTTCAAGGCCTGGCAGCCGCCCAGCGCGCTGCACCCGACCATCTCGGCCGACGGCCCCCTGCGGTTCGAGCTGGTCGACCTGACCACTCAGACGTCGCGCGGGGGCTGCACCTACCACGTCACGCACCCGGGCGGGCGCGCCTACGACGAGCCGCCCGTCAACGCCGTCGAGGCCGAGGCCCGCCGGGCCCGCCGCTTCGAGGCGACCGGCTTCACCCCCGGCAAGCTGGACCTGTCCGGCCTCCGGGAGAAGCAGGCCCGCATATTCACCGACGTCGGCGCGCCCGGCATCCTCGACCTGCGCCGCGTGCGTACCGTTCAGCTGTAATGGCAGCTGCGGACGACACGGCGATGGCACTCGGCAGGAACGGCTGGCCGGAGACGGCTGCCGCCGTACCGGGCGGCCGCCACGACGCCGACCGGCTGCTGGACGGGTACCGCACCGCGCGCGCCCAGGAGGCGCTGTTCGACCTGCGGGAGGGCCCCGGGACGGGCCCGGCGATCGGTTTCGACGAATTCGTCGAACCCGACGGGACCGTGCGCCCGGCGTGGCACGAGCTGGCCGACGCCGTCGCCGAGCGCGGCCGCGCCGGGCTGGACCGGCTGCGCTCGGTGGTGCGCACCCTGATCGACAACGACGGCATCACCTACACCGAGGTGGGCCCGGGCGGTCACGGACTGGAGCCGCGGCCCTGGCGTCTGGACACGCTGCCGATCGTGCTGTCCGCGGCGGACTGGGAAACGCTGGAGGCCGGGCTGGTGCAGCGCTCGCGCCTGCTCGACGCGGTGCTCGCGGACCTGTACGGACCGCGTCGTCTGCTCACCGAGGGCCTGCTGCCCCCGGAGTTGCTGTTCGCCCATCCCGGTTACGTGCGCGCCGCCAACGGGATCGAGATCCCCGGGCACCATCAGCTGTTCATGCACGCGTGCGACCTCAGCCGGCTGCCCGACGGCAGCTTCCGGGTCAACGCCGACTGGACGCAGGCGCCGTCGGGCGCCGGCTACGCGCTGGCCGACCGGCGCGTGGTCGCGCACGCGCTGCCGGACCTCTAC
The DNA here is from genome assembly GCF_057473785.1 of Mycobacterium sp. TH-M103. Classification (NCBI taxonomy): domain Bacteria; kingdom Bacillati; phylum Actinomycetota; class Actinomycetes; order Mycobacteriales; family Mycobacteriaceae; genus Mycobacterium; species Mycobacterium sp. TH-M103. Next base: position 815 of record NZ_JBYCLG010000015.1, on the reverse strand, counting down.
GAGCGGATCGCGCCGCGGCCGACGACCCCGTTCGCCCAGGCGCTGCGGCTGGCGCTGATCGACGCGGCACCCGACGTCGCGCAGGATCCCGTGGTGGTGGTTCTCAGCCCGGGCATCTACTCCGAGACCGCGTTCGACCAGGCGTACCTGGCGACACTGCTGGGCTTTCCGCTGGTGGAGAGCGCGGACCTGGTGGTGCGCGACGGCAAGCTGTGGATGCGTTCGCTGGGGACCCTGAAACGCGTCGACGTGGTGCTCCGCCGGGTCGACGCGTTGTACAGCGACCCGCTGGACCTGCGCGCCGACTCCCGCCTGGGGGTGGTGGGCCTGGTCGAGGCGCAGCACCGCGGGGCGGTGACCGTGGTCAACACGCTGGGCAGCGGCATCCTGGAAAACCCCGGGCTGCTGCGCTTTCTGCCCGGGCTCGCCGGGCGGCTGCTCGCCGAGGACCCGTTGCTGGACACCGCGCCGGTGTACTGGGGCGGCATCGCCGCCGAACGCTCGCACCTGCTGGCCAACCTGTCGGCGCTGCTGGTGAAGTCGACGGTCGGCGGGAAAACCCTTGTCGGACCGACGCTTTCGTCGCATCAACTGACCGAGCTGGCCGCGCGCATCGAGAGCATGCCCTGGCAGTGGGTGGGCCAGGAGCTGCCGCAGTTCTCGTCGGCGCCCACCGACCATGCCGGTGTGCTGGCCTCGGCCGGTGTCGGGATGCGCCTGTTCACGGTGGCCCAGCGCAGCGGCTACGCGCCGATGATCGGCGGCGTGGGTTACGTGCTGGCTTCCGGGCCCGCGGCGTACACGCTGAACACCGT
>NZ_JBYCLG010000014.1:0-12862 GCF_057473785.1 Mycobacterium sp. TH-M103 | reverse complement strand
TCCGACCTCTTCGTTATCAGCGAAGCGCTCTAACCGCCTGAGCTATAGGCCCGCACTCGCGTACGGCCGAGCGACGAGATTACCGCAATCGCCGCCCTACCCCCAAAACGCTGGCATCCACGCTAGTCGCGGTCCGCCAGGGTCACCTCGATGCCCCCGATCAGATCCGTGGTCAGGTTGTAGACGAACGCCGCGATCGTCGCCATCGCCGTCAGCAGGACGATGTTGACCAGGCCGATCAGGATGGCGCCGCCGAAGATGGTGCCGCTGGACACCAGTTCGCCGCTGCTGCCGCTGGTGTTGTTGAGCAGATCGCCGACGTTGCTGTTCAGCTTGGCCCACACACCCATGCCGCCGAGCACGAGGTACAGGAACGCCACCGCGATCATCCAGACGAAGAACAGCGCCACCGACAGCAGCAGCGACACCTTCAGCGTGCTCCACGGATCGATCCGGCGGATCTGCATGCTCGCCCGGACCGGCCCCCGCGGCCGCCGCGACATCTGCACGCGGTCCTCGCGCGGCCCCCGGCCCTCCGGACGACCCGATCCGGGCCCTTTTGACGCCTCCGCGCCGCGCTCGGGCGGTGTCGCCTTGCGCTGCGGGGGACGCGGCACCGGGCCCGACAGGTCGGGCAGCTCGCTGGCGTATGCCTCGGCCGGCGAGCCCTCGCCGCGCGCCGACACGGCGTCGATCTCCTGCGTGGGGTTCCTGATGGGCCCGGCGGCGCCGGCCCCGGGAATACCGGAAACGAACCGGTTCGGCCGGGCGTCGGCACCGCCCGGCGCGCCCGACCCCCGCGGCTCGCCGTGTGCTTCGCTCTGACGGTGCGGCGACTGGGCGGCCCTGGACGCGCCGCGCTGCCAGGGCGGTGCGTCGGTGGCGTCCTGGCCCCGGCCACCCGCGGCGGGCGTCGCGTGGTGCGCGCCGCCCCGCTCGGCCGAACCATCCCCATTAAGGCCGTCACCCTTGTTGGGGGCGCCCGGCTCGCTCGGTGAGGTCACCCCGACTCCTAACGTTCCCTACCCGGTCCGACCTGGGCCTACCCAGGCGCCGGCAGTCGCATCGCGTCCGGGCCCCACAGCGGCCCGCATCGTCACCGGCCTGAGCTTAATTGCCCGACTCCTCCGCGGGCCCCACAGCGGCCCGCATCGTCACCGGCCTGAGTCTAGTTGCCAGCGACTTTCCCGAGGCAACGCCCGCCCGGATCGTTACCCGCTACTCGCTCGCGCCGTCGGCCTCGCCGGCGGTCCCGGCTTCCTCGACGGCCTCCTCGGCGTTCTCTTCGGCGTTGCGCGCAATGGCCAGTAACGTGTCGCCCTCACCGAGGTTCATCAACCGGACGCCCTTGGTCTGCCTGCCCGCCTTACGGACCTGGCGCGCGCCGGTGCGGATCACGCCGCCGCCGGAGGTGATCGCGTAAAGCTCGCTTTCCTCGTCGACGATCAGCGCGCCCACCAGCCGGCCGCGCCGGCGGTCGTACATGACGGTCAGGACGCCCTTGCCGCCGCGGCCCTGAACCGGGTATTCCTCGATCCCGGTCCGCTTCGCGTAGCCGCCGGACGTCGCGACCAGCAAATAGGTGCCTTCGCGAACCACGTTGAGCGATAACAGGTAATCGTCGGCGTTGAAACGCATGCCCTGCACCCCGGAGGTGGCGCGTCCCATCGGGCGCAGCGCCTCGTCGGTCGCCGAGAACCTAATCGACTGTCCGTTAGCCGACACCAGTAGCAAGTCGTCGGCGGCGGAACACAGCACCGCACCGACCAACTCGTCCCCGTCGCGCAGGTTGATGGCCACGATGCCGCCCGAGCGGTTGGAGTCGAAGTCGGTCAGCTTGGTCTTCTTGACCAGACCGTTGCGGGTGGCCAGCACCAGGTACGGCGCGTCCTCGTACCCGCGGATCTGGATCACCTGGGCGATGCGCTCCTCGGGCTGGAAGGCCAGCAGATTGGCGACGTGCTGGCCGCGCGCGGTGCGTGAGGCCTCCGGCAGCTCGTAGGCCTTCGCCCGGTACACGCGCCCCTGCGTGGTGAAAAACAGGATCCAGTCGTGCGTCGAGCACACGAAGAAGTGCCTGACGATGTCGTCCTGCTTGAGCCCGGCACCCTGCACGCCCTTGCCGCCGCGCTTCTGGCTGCGGTACAGGTCGGTCTTGGTGCGCTTGGCATACCCGGTTTCGGTGATGGTGACGACGACGTCCTCGCGGGCGATCAGGTCCTCGTCGCTGACGTCGCCGTCGGCGGCGATGATCCGGGTGCGCCGGTCGTCGCCGTGCTTGTCGGTGATCTCGGCGAGCTCGTCGTGGACAATGGCGCGCTGGCGCTCCGGCTTGGCCAGGATGTCTTCGAGGTCGGCGATCTCCGCCTCAATCTTGGCCAGGTCGTCGATGATGCGCTGGCGTTCCAGGGCCGCCAGGCGCCGCAGCTGCATGTCCAGGATGGCCTGGGCCTGGATGTCGTCGATGTCGAGCAGCTCGATCAGCCCGGCCCGGGCGATATCGACGGTTTCCGACGCCCGGATCAGCGCGATCACCTCGTCCAGCGCGTCGAGCGCCTTGACCAGGCCGCGCAGGATGTGGGCGCGTTCGTTGGCCTTGCGCAGCCGGTAGGTGGTGCGCCGGACGATCACGTCGAGCTGGTGGGCGACGTAGTGGCGGATCAGCTGGTCGAGGCGCAGCGTGCGCGGCACGCCGTCGACGATCGACAGCATGTTGGCGCCGAAGCTGGTCTGCAGCTGGGTGTGCTTGTAGAGGTTGTTGAGCACCACCTTGGCCACCGCGTCGCGCTTGAGCTCGATGACGATGCGTAGCCCCACCCGGTCGCTGCTCTGGTCTTCGATGTTGCCGATTCCGGCGAGCCTGCCGTCGCGGACCTGCTCGGCGATCGAGGTGATGAAGTTGTCGTGGTTGACCTGATACGGCAACTCGGTGATCACCAGCGACGAGCGGCCGCGCGAATCCTCTTCCACCTCCACCACGCCGCGCATGCGGATGGATCCGCGCCCGGTCTTGTAGGCATCGGCGATGCCCTGCGACCCGACGATCAGCCCGTGCGTCGGGAAGTCGGGTCCCTTGACGCGTTCGCAGACCGCGGCCAGGGTGGCTTCTTCATCGGCCTCGTGGTTCTCCAGGCACCAGTAGACCGCCTCGGCCAACTCGCGCAGGTTGTGCGGCGGGATGTTGGTCGCCATGCCAACCGCGATGCCGCCCGACCCGTTGGCCAGCAGGTTGGGAAACCGGCTGGGCAGCACGGTCGGCTCCTGCACCCGCCCGTCGTAGTTGGGGACGAAATCGACTGTCTCCTCGTCGATTTCACGCAGCATCTCCATCGCGAGCGGGGTCAACCGCGCCTCGGTGTTGTGGCTGACGAAACCATTGGTCAGGAATGCGTGGTCGGAGGTGTCGACGCGCAGGCTGTACACCGGTTGCACGCCCGCCTCGGTGATCGAGGCAACCCGCGCGTAGTAGAACCGGCCGTCGGTGAGGTCGGTGGCGATGGCGCGGACGTCGGGGTCTGCGATGTGGGCCAGAATCTCGGCGCCATGCGTTTGCCAGCGTTGGACGCGGTCGACGTTGTGGCGGTTGAGCCAGTCGCGGTCAGCGCACGAGCCGCCGGCGGACTTGCGGATGAACGCGGCCAGTCCGGGTACGTAATCTCCGTCCCGCCCGCGACAAGTCGGCATCTCGGCCAGTACGGCGGTCAACTTGGCTTGCTTAGCGCCCCCGAAACCCACACGGGTTGCGAATAATTCGGCCTGAGCACGATTGGTGATGACGACCTTGTGCTCGCCAAGGGCCTGCCGGTATCGCCTCGAGACGATTCCGAACTCGAGCAGCATCTGCTGAATATCTATGGCCAGCTGCCTACTGCGTGTCGAGTAAAATATTTGAATTGTGTTGCGCGGTAGCGCAGAACACGAGCCATCACCCTCGAACAGCGCTTGCAAGAAGACGCGTTTCACTGCGGCAGGGGACCGCCACAGCCAATGCGGTACCGCCTTGTCGGCCGAACGCTGCCCGATCAACCCACCAAGCCGTGTCTTGCTCAGTTCCGACAGATTCTGCACGTCGAGTTCGTGCAGCATCGAACCGGCGGCGATCACCCGCGCGGATACATACCGCCGGCCTCCGACGACCGCGTCGTACGCGCCGACGACCATGTCGAAGTAGTCGCGGTCGAGATTGTTGAACCCGGCGCGAGATTCGGACACGAAGCCCTCGCTGATGAAAGCACCGAGCAGCAAGGCTTCCAGCACGTCATGGGAGTCACCAGGGCCGAGTTCCACCGGCGGCGTGCGCTGCAACACGACGTGGTCGTCGGGGCGGATCTCCTCGATCAGCTTCCACAGCAAGGTGGGTACGCCGCCGACGTCGACCAGGCACAGTAAGGGATGGTTGGCCGTACCCGTGACCTCGTAGCCGTCAACCGTCCGTACCCTGAAAGCCTGGTGCTCGCCCGAGTGGAACAGCGTGTCCGCCAGAACGGGGTTACCGTGCCGATCCAGAACCTTCAACTCGACCGCGTTGTCCGAATTGGGCGCGGCGCCCGGAACCACGTCCCCAATCCGTACGGACTGCCCGAACGGTAAGCGCACCAACGCATCTTCGGTGACGCAATACCTCATCGCGGCCGGCGGGTCGTTGCCCGGCGAGCCGAAGTTGCCCTGCCCGTCGACCAGCGGATACCGCAGCGACCACGGCTGGGCCATGCGCACCAGGGTGTCGTAGATCGAGGCGTCGCCGTGCGGGTGGTAATTGCCCATCGTCTCGGCCACCGACCGCGCCGACTTGGCGTGGCTGCGGTCCGGGCGGAAACCGGAGTCGTACATCGCATACAGCACGCGCCGGTGCACCGGCTTGAGGCCGTCGCGCACCTCGGGCAGCGCGCGGCCCACGATCACGCTCATGGCGTAGTCGATGTAGCTGCGCTGCATCTCCTGCTGGATGTCGACGGGTTCGATCCGCTCGGCGGGCTGGTCACCCGGCGGCAGGGTGGTGTCAGTCATCTATTCCTCTTTGGCATTGGCGCGTCTGAGCGGTCAGACATCCAGGAAGCGAACGTCTTTGGCGTTACGGGTGATGAAGCTGCGGCGGGCGTCGACGTCCTCGCCCATCAGAATGGAGAACAGCTCGTCGGCAGCGGCGGCGTCATCGAGAGTGACCTGGCGCAGCACCCGCACCGACGGGTCCATCGTGGTCTCCCACAACTCTTTGGCGTCCATCTCACCCAGACCCTTGTAGCGCTGAATGCCGTCGTCCTTGTTGATCTTCTTGCCGGCCTTCTGCCCCGCCTCGAGCAGGCCGTCGCGCTCGCGATCGGAGTAGGCGAACTCGGGTTCGGTGCGCTGCCATTTCAATTTATAGAGGGGCGGTTGCGCCAGGAACACGTGCCCGTTTTCGATCAGCGGCCGCATGAACCGGAACAGTAGCGTCAACAGCAGCGTGGAGATGTGCTGGCCGTCGACATCGGCGTCGGCCATCAACACGATCTTGTGGTAACGCAGCTTGCTGATGTCGAACTCGTCGTGGATCCCGGTGCCCAGCGCGGTGATGATCGACTGGACTTCGGTGTTCTTCAGCACGCGGTCGATGCGCGCCTTCTCGACGTTGATGATCTTGCCGCGCAAGGGAAGTATGGCCTGGAACATCGAATCGCGGCCGCTCTTGGCCGAGCCGCCGGCTGAATCACCCTCCACCACGTACAGTTCGGACTTCCGCGGATCGGTGGACCGGCAGTCGGCGAGCTTGCCGGGCAGGCCGCCAAGGTCGGTGGCACTCTTGCGGCGCACCAACTCTCGCGCCTTGCGAGCCGCGATGCGCGCCTGTGCCGAGGATACCGCTTTGTTGACAATGACTTTGGCATCGGAAGGGTTGGCTTCGAACCAGTGGGTAAGCTGCTCGTTGCAGACCTTCTGGACGAACGACTTGACCTCGGTGTTGCCCAGCTTGGTTTTGGTCTGACCCTCGAACTGGGGTTCGGCAACCTTGACCGAGATGACGGCCGCCAGGCCCTCCCGGATGTCGTCGCCGGTGAGGTTGGGGTCTTTGTCCTTGAGCAGCTTGCGGTCTTTGGCGTACTTGTTGACCACCGACGTCAACGCGGCGCGGAAGCCCTCTTCGTGGGTACCGCCCTCGTGGGTGTTGATCGTGTTGGCGAAGGTGTGAACCGACTCGGAGTAGCCGGCATTCCACTGCATCGCGATCTCGACCTCGTGGCCCTCGCCCTTGCCGGAGAAGTCGACGATGCTGCTGTGGATCGCGCTCTTGGTGCGGTTGATGTGCTTGACGAAGTCCACCAGGCCGCCCGGGTAATGGAACGTGCGGTGCTTCACCTTGTGCGGCGACGTTGATTCGGCCGCCTTGTCCTGCGCGGACTTGGGCGCCTCGGCGGTGTCGCTGACGACTTCGTCGACGACTTCCTCGTTGCTGACCCGCTCGTCGGTCAGGTTGATCGTCAGGCCCTTGTTCAGGAACGCCATCTCCTGAAGCCGGCGCGCGACCGTTTCGAAGTCGTATTCGGTGGTCTCGAAGATGTCGGGGTCGGCCCAGAACCGGATCACCGTTCCCGTCTTCTTGGTCGCCTCTCCCTGTTTGAGGGTGCCCGGGACGGCGCGGTCGTAGAACTGGAACCATTCGTGCCCGTCACGCCGGATGTTGACCTCCAGTCGGGTGGACAGCGCGTTGACCACCGACACACCGACGCCGTGGAGCCCACCACTGACGGTGTAGCCACTGTTCTCGCCGCCGAATTTCCCACCGGCGTGCAATTGGGTCATCACCACGTCCACGGTGGGGGCGCCGGTGGCGTGCATCGCCACCGGAATGCCGCGGCCATCGTCGGCGACCTCCACACTGCCGTCGTCGAGCAGGCGGACGTCGACCTTGGTGGCGTAGCCGGCCATCGCCTCGTCCACCGAGTTGTCCACCACCTCCCAGATGAGGTGGTGCAGACCGCGTTCACCGGTGGAGCCGATGTACATGCCGGGGCGCTTGCGGACGGCCTCCAGACCTTCCAGCACGGTGATGGCTGAAGCGCCGTATTCGTCTTGTGCCTTCTTCTTCTGGGCAGCCACGGTCGGAATGCTCTCCTCGGGGTTTCATGCGAGCGGTTCAGTCACCGCAGCGGTCGCATCCCGTCAAGTCTACCGTGAGGGGCCGTCAGGACCGATTTTCTAGGCGCGTTTCTGCCCACCTGACCGCGCCGTGTGCTCAATTTCTTCATTTGGGTCGCGTCCTGACGTGCATCACCCGGGTCCGTTTCGTCCTGGCGGATTTGAGGCGGCCGCCGCCGACGCTCCGCCGCGACCTATCCGTAGGTGTCGCGGGGTCCCCGGCCCGCGATGTGGCGCGGGCCCTTGCGCCACGACGGGGCGACCGGCCCGGTGATCTTGAGGGACGTCACCACGCCATTACCGACCGCTGCCGCGATCTTGGCCAGCAGTTGCGCCTGGATCATGCGCAGCTGGGTCGCCCAGGCGGTGGATTCGGCCGCCACGCTCAGCACCCCCTCGCTGAGGGAGACGGGTGTGGCGTGGTCGGCGATCTGCTGGCCCACCATCGACGACCAGTGGCCCAGGACGGTGCCTTCCGCCACCTGGGCCGACCAACCACGCTTTTTCGCCAGGTCGCGCGCCAACCGGCCCAGCGGTTGAGGATCCCGGCCGTCGGGGCCCGGCCCCGACCAGCTTCGCCGCCGGCCGGCGACCCGGCGCGAGCTCGGTGGGATCGCCCGGCCGCGTCCGGCATCCTTGCCCTGGGCGCGCGCGGCCGCGCGCGCCTCCTCGAGCGTGCGGCGCACCAGGTCGATACCGGTCAACCCGTCGTCGTCACCGGTCACGGCCGTACCACCGACACGGGCCCGGACTCTTCGTCACGCAACTCGATGTGCACCCGTTTAGCATTCCAGTCCGCCGGGATGTCTTCCAGCACCGCCGCGGTCACCAGAACCTGTTCGGCCGATTCGGCGACCCCGGCCAGGGCGCGGCGCCGGGTGGTGTCCAGTTCGGCGAAGACATCGTCGAGCAACAACACCGGCTCTCCGCCGTCGGCCCGCAACAACTCGTATGCGGCCAACCGCAGCGCCACCGCAAACGACCACGACTCGCCGTGGCTGGCAAAGCCTTTCGCGGGCTGCTCGCCGAGCCGCAACTCGAGATCGTCTCGGTGCGGCCCGACCAGGCACATCCCGCGCTCCAGTTCCGCATCACGTCGCGCCGACAACGCCGACAACAGCGCCCCCTCGAGGTCCTCGCGTTCGACCCCGCCCGCCCAGTCCCCGCCCAGGCTCGGGCGGTAGACGATCGAAGCCGGGCGTGACCCGGGCGCCAGTAGCTGGTAGGCCTTTTCGACCTCGGGCGCCAGCTGCTCGATGAGATCGATACGGGTGGACATTAATTCGGCACCGTGCTCGGCCAACCGGACATCCCACACGTCGAGGGTTTCCACTGCGCTCTGGTCCCGCCGATGCCTTCCTGCGCCAAGGGATTTCAACAACGCCGTACGTTGGCGCAGCACCCTGTCGTAGTCGGCACGCACCGCGGCGATCCTGGGCCGGCGCACGGTCGCCAGATCATCGAGGTAACGCCGCCGGTCGGCCGGGTCGCCGCGTACCAGCGCCAGATCCTCCGGGGCGAACAGCACCGCCCGCAACACCCCGACCACCTCGCGCGTGCCGCGAATCGGCGAGCGGTTCAGTCGCGCCTTGTTGGCGCGCCCCGCCGCGATCTCCAGATCGACGGCACATTCCCGGCCTTCGTTGACGACGATCGTCGAGATCACGGCCCGGTCGGCACCCGCCCGGATCAACGGCGCGGCGGTGCTCACCCGGTGCGAACCCAACGTGGTCGAATACCACAGCGCCTCAATGAGGTTCGTCTTCCCGAAGCCATTCGGACCGACGAACACCGTGCGGCCCGGTCCCAGTTCGAGGTCGGCCTGCGCCCAGGACCGGAAATCACGCAGTCCCAAATGCCGGACGTACACCTAACCGGGCAACCGAACCGGCATGAGCAGGTAGACGTAATCGGTCGGCGGGGCGACGAACGGGCCGGGGCCGGTCTGGTGGCTGTCGTCGGCGGACGCCGGCCGCAGCAGCGCCGGTTTGCCCGGCGTCGTGAAGCCGAACGACACCCGCTCGGAATCGACCGAACGGAGCCCGTCGGTCAGATACGTCGGGTTGAACGCGATCGTCAACGGCTCGCCGGCGAAATCCACCTGCAGGTCCTCCTCGGCGCGCCCGACATCGTCGGCGCCCGCCGACAGCCGCAGCATGCCGTCGGCGAATTCCATTCGGACCTGCGCCCCACGGTCCGCCACCAGCGCAACCAGCTTGATCGCCTCGGTCAGTTCGGCCACGTTCATGGTGGCCACCGCGGTGTGCTCAGCCGGCAACAGCTGGCGGAACTTGGGGAATTCGGCATCCAGCAGCCGGGTGGTGCTGCGTTTGCCGTTCCCGCTGATACCGAGCAGACCTTCCTTGCCGACCCCGGCACCGGCGCCCAGCGAGAGCCGCACCTCGGATCCGTTGGTGCCGGTCTTCGCCACCTCGGCCAGCGTCTTGGCCGGTACCAACACCGCCGCCTCGACGTCGGGGGACAACGCCGACCAGGTCAATTCCCGCACCGCCAGCCGGAACCTGTCGGTGGCCGCCAGAACTACCTTGTCGCCCGAGATTTCGACGCGGATGCCGGTCAGCATCGGCAAAGTGTCATCCCGACCCGCGGCGATGGCGACCTGTCCGATCGCCTCGGCGAACAAATCCGCCGGCAAGGTGCCGGTGTCCTCCGGCAGGTCGGGCAGCGTCGGGTAATCCTCGACCGCCATCGTCGGCAGCGAGAACCGGGCGTTCCCGCAGGTCAATGCCACACGATTGCCGTCGACGTAGAAATCGATGGGCTTGTCGGGCAACGCCCGCGTGATGTCAGACAACAACCGTCCCGACACCAAAACACTTCCCGGAGAAGCGATTTCGGCTGCGATTTGCGCTTCCGCGGAAACCTCGTAGTCGAACCCGGAAATGGTCAGGCCGTCGTCGGAGCCAGACAACAAGATCCCGGAAAGGACCGGCACCGCCGGCCTGGACGGCAGATTCTTCGCCACCCACGACACCGCATCGGCGAAAGACTCCCGCACCAACCGAAACTTCAGGTCGGTGACGCCCGCAGTTGTCGTCGCCACGTCCATAAAGCGTCCCTTCACCTGCCAAGTATCCAAATCCCCGGGCCAGCCCTCCCGCTAGCGTGGGTTCCCGCGACGGACGTCGATGGCACAGAGCGAGCCACGACGACCGCAACGGCAGCCGAAGAACAACCGTAGATCGTCCGGGGCCATCTTGAAAGCTAATCGCAGGGCCCGACAAGGCGTCGGGTCCTCCGCGGTGCGGGGCTGTGTGATTCGAGCGTCCCCAGGGCCGGTTTTCAAAGAAGGAAGACCGAAGATATCTCAGTACCAGTATTAAGGGCTGTGCATGCTGGGGACAAAAGGCGTTAGGCGCAGCTTGGGGACTCATCGGGCTGTGGATGACACGCTCGGCGGCTGTGCGTTGCCTGGTGAGCGGGTGGGGAAGAGCGCCGGGTGTGCACTGGAGTGTGATCAGCGATCGCTTGTTCGGCAGTGTTGTGCACATGCCTGCGCACAACACACCGGTGTGACTGCTGTGACAGGGGAGTGAGAAGTTTTTTTGAAGAAAAGAGGCGCGGTCAGCGCTTGGACCGCTGCCGAATCCGCGTGGTGAGCTCCTTGACATGATCGAACACCTCACGCCGCTCGGCCATCTCGGACAGGATCTTGCGTTGGGCGTACATCACGGTGGTGTGGTCGCGCCCGAATGCCTGGCCGATCTTGGGCAGGGAGAGGTCGGTGAGCTCGCGGCACAGGTACATCGCGATCTGGCGGGACTGAGCCAGCGCGCGGGTCTTGCCCGGGCCGCGTAACTCCTCGACGGTGGTGTCGAAGTATTCGGCCGTGGCGGCCATGATCGTCGCCGCGCTGATCTGCATGGTGCTTGCGTCGGCGATCAGATCGCGTAGCACGATCTCGGCCAGCGCCTTGTCGATAGGGGCCTTGTTCAGGGAGGCGAACGCGGTCACCCGGATCAGGGCGCCCTCGAGTTCGCGGATGTTGCGTTCGATGCTGCTGGCGATCAACTCGAGGACGTCGTCGGGCACCGCAAGCCGTTCCATCTGCGCCTTCTTGCGCAGGATGGCGATACGGGTCTCGAGTTCGGGCGGCTGGACGTCGGTGATCAGACCCCACTCGAAGCGGGTCCGCAACCGATCTTCGAGGGTCGCGAGCTGTTTGGGCGGCCGGTCGGAGGAGATGACGATCTGCTTGTTCGCGTTGTGCAACGTGTTGAAGGTATGGAAGAACTCCTCCTGGATACCTTCCTTGCCCTCGATGAACTGGATGTCGTCGACCAGCAGCACGTCGACGTCGCGGTAGCTGCGCTTGAAGGCGACCTTGCGGTCGTCGCGCAGCGAGTTGATGAAGTCGTTGGTGAATTCCTCGGTGGAGACGTACTTCACGCGCATCCCGGGGAACAGCCGCTGCGCGTAGTTACCGGCGGCGTGCAGCAGGTGGGTCTTGCCCAGGCCGGACTCGCCCCAGATGAACAAGGGGTTGTAGGCGCGTGCCGGTGCCTCGGCGATCGCCAGGGCGGCCGCGTGGGCGAACCGGTTGGAGGCGCCGATGACGAACGTGTCGAAGGTGTAGCGGCGGTTGAGGCTGGTTCCGCCGGCGACCGCTGGGTCGGAGTTGCGCGGGCGCTCGGAGAAGTAGCTGGGCCAGCTGTGCTCGGTGCCGATGGGCACGTCGCCGTTCTCGTCGGCCTCGTCGATCTCGGCGACGTCCAGTTCGGCGTCGTAGGTCAGGTTTTCCGCCGGTGCGACGGCGCCGTCGTCGGGACTGTCGGGGGGCGGAGCGATGCGCACCCCGAGTTGGATCTGTTGTCCGAGTCGGCGGCTCAACGCGTCGGTGATGGGCGCGCGCAGATGACGTTCGATCTCGTTTTGCACGAAGCTGCTCGGCACCGACAACAGAGCAAAGCCCTCGACGATGGTGAGTGGCTGCACGAGGTTCAGCCACGCCCGTTGCTGAGGGGTCAGGGGAGTGACGAGCGTCGAGCGGTTGCCGGTGGCGTTGTCCGCTGCGGAGTCACCGTTGAGTTCGGAAACGACCGCGCTCCACACTGTCGTGAAAGTCGAACCGGGGTCATCGGTCAACGACGTATCTCCCTGGTCCTCGCATATCCCTGGTCGAGGGGCACTGGCGACGAAGCAACTATCCACATAGTTATGCACAGTTGTGTACAGGATGATCGTAGTGCGGGCCGCAGCCTACCGGCGACAGCTCACAATGTTCGTGCTGGTGACAACCTGGAGGCCGCCTGGGCAGCCAGTCGATCCGCCATCCTCGCTTCGTTGTCGGCCGCCGTCCGAGTCTGGCACGGCATTGCAAGAAGCTAACAGTTTTCTGTGCGGCTGCCAACCGTTCTGCTGTATTCCAGTTGCCTGGTTTAGGCTCGGTCGGGCCGTTCGCGCTGTACGGTCGCCGTCTTCGGAAAGCTTCGGCGACGGGCAAGCTCCGATTCACTCGCCAGGGTTGGCGCAGGCCAGGTTTGACCCGGGGATGGCTCGTCAGTACCCTCAAACAGTCGCCCGGAAGTCGGCGATACGGCTGCGACCCAAGTCGTATGGGGACCGCGCCGGCCAGTAGCAAGGCCCACCGCCGACCGTGGTCGTGACGACGCTTCACGGGCGGACGGCCCGGGTCACGTGGACCGAGATACAACGAGGAGAACGCCGTGGCCAAGGGCAAGCGGACCTTCCAGCCGAATAACCGCCGCCGCGCCCGCGTGCACGGCTT
>NZ_JBYCLG010000013.1:0-8848 GCF_057473785.1 Mycobacterium sp. TH-M103 | reverse complement strand
CCGGACGGCTGCGGCCGGGGACGCGACGGCGGCGGGACCTTCGGCCGCTGCTGCTGCGGCGGCGGGGCTGCCGGGCGCGGGGGCGGGCCGGACGGCCGGGCGGGCGCGCCGAGCTGGAAGACCAGCCGCGGACCCCGTTGCGGATCACCGATCGCGATCGCCTGCCCGTCGCGGATGTCGACCGTCGTCACGCGGGCCCCGTCGACGAACATGCCGTAGGGGCTCGTGTCGACGGCGACCCAGTGCCCGTCGGCGAAGCGCAGCACGACGTCCGAACGGGCCGGGGGTGGGGCTGAACCGGCGTGGCTCGGGCGGTCGAGCGGGACGTCGCAGCCCCTGCCCTGCCCGACGATCACGTCGCGCCCCGGGGTGAAGACGTAGCGCATCGATCCGACCCACACCGTCAGCGGGGAGGCCGGGTAGGCCGGGGCGTCGGGCCGCATCGCCGTCACCTTTCGTCGCCGATCAGACCGGATCGCGCGGTAAACGAATCCGGGCTGTGCCTAAGTGTCTACCCGTGCCTAAGTGTCTACCCGTGCGCGGTCGTCGATCCAGCGGGATGGGCGCCGGTCACTGGGAGCCGCGGCGGCGTGGGGCCGCGGCCTCGTCGAGCAGCCGGCGTAGCACGCCCACCGCTTCCGCCAGTACCTGGCGCTCGGCCGGGTCGAGCTGACCCAGTTGCGGTTCGATCGCGGCGGCGCGGTCGGCGCGGACCGCGTTCAGCGTCCACCGGCCCGCGGGCGTGATCTGGATCCGGACGGCGCGGGCGTCGCCGGGGTCGACCGTCCGGGTGACCAGGCCGGCCTCCTCCAGGCGTCGTACCTGGGTGGTCATCGTCGGCTGCGAGCAGTGGTCGACGGCCGCCAGGTCGCCGATGCGGGCTTCGCCGTGCGCCTCGATGGTGGCGAGCAGCCTGGCCTGCGCCGCGGGCAACGGCATTCGGATGCGCTGGGTGGCCAGGCGGTTGAGGCGGGCGACCACCGCGAGCAGGTCCGCCCCGAGGCTCGGTCGCGGCTCGGGAGTTGCGGCGCCTGCCACTCCGTTGACTCCGTTGTGGTCGGCGGATGCGTTCATTCCTCCATGGTTGCATAGCTCCCCTAAGCGAGCCGCTGGTTCGACGGCGGGCCGCAAATCCGCAGCTGGCCCGGTGTTCTGCCGGGCCTCGGGCCCGCGGCCTGGCAGAATCGATCAAGTGACCGGCCCCAGACCCCTGCGCGCGCGTCATCGCGGTGGACCGCTGCAGCCGGTGGAGTTGGCGCAGGCGTCGGTGATGGGGGCGCTGTGTGCGGTCATCGCGATCATCTCCGTCGTCGTCCCGTTCGCCGCCGGCGTGGCCTTGCTGGGCACTGTGCCGACGGGGCTGCTGGCCTACCGGTACCGGATGCGCGTGTTGCTCGCCGCGACGGTCGCCGCCGGGATGATCGCCTTCCTCATCGCCGGCCTGGGCGGGTTGATGACGGTCCTGCACGGCGTGTACATCGGCGGCCTGACCGGGTTCGTCAAGCGCCGACGGCGGGGCACGCCGACGGTGATCGTCCTGTCGCTGGTCGCGGGGCTGGTGTTCGGCGCCGTGACGCTCGCCGCGCTGGCCGTCATGACCCGGCTGCGGCACCTGATCTTCGAGGTCATGACCGCGAACATCGACGGGGTCGCCGCGTTTTTGACCCGGATCCACCTGCAGCAAGCCGGCGCCGACGTCAAACGGCATTTCGCCGACGGCCTGCACTACTGGCCGTGGATCCTGCTGGGCTACTACACCGTGGGCATCACGATCGTGTCGCTGATCGGCTGGTGGGCGCTGTCGCGGCTGCTGCAGCGGATGCGCGAACTGCCCGACGTGCACAAGCTGGACGCCTGGGACGGCGAAGCGGTCCCGATCGGCCCGGTGCCGGTCCGGTTGGACAGGGTGCGCTTCCGCTACCCGCACGCCGCCCAGGACGCGTTGCGCGAGATCAGCCTGGACCTGCGCGTCGGCGAACACGTGGCGATCACCGGCGCCAACGGCTCCGGGAAGACCACGCTGATGCTGATCCTGGCGGGCCGGGAGCCCACGTCGGGCACCGTGCGGCGCCCCGGCGCGGTCGGCCTGGGCAAGGTGGGCGGCACGGCCGTGGTGCTCCAGCATCCCGAAAGCCAGGTCCTGGGCACCCGGGTTGCCGACGACGTGGTGTGGGGCCTGCCGCCGAGCACCGAGATCGACGTGAACCGGCTGCTGGGCGAGGTGGGCCTGGACGGGCTCGCCGACCGCGACACCGGAAGCCTGTCGGGGGGCGAGCTGCAGCGCCTTGCGCTGGCCGCGGCGCTGGCCCGGGAGCCGTCGCTGCTGATCGCCGACGAGGTGACCACCATGGTCGACCAGGAGGGCCGGGAGGCCCTGCTCGGCGTGCTGTCGGGCCTCACCGAACGACACCGGACCGCGCTGGTGCACATCACCCACTACAACGTCGAGGCCGAGTCGGCCGACCGCGCGATCAACCTCAGCGATTCGCCGGACAACGCCGACATGGTCGAGTCCGCACCCACGCCGCTGCCGTCCGCGCCGGTGGCGCACCTCTCCTCCGCGCCGGCGATCGAGCTCCTCGGGGTCGGCCACGAATACGCCAGTGGCACACCGTGGGCCAAACCCGCGCTGCGCGACATCAGCTTCGTGGTGGAGCAGGGCGACGGGCTGCTGATCCACGGCGGCAACGGGTCCGGCAAGTCGACGCTGGCCTGGATCATGGCGGGGCTGACGATTCCCACCACCGGCGCCTGCCTCCTCGACGGCCGGCCCACCCACGAGCAGGTCGGCGCGGTGGCGCTGTCGTTCCAGGCGGCCCGGCTGCAGCTGATGCGCAGCCGCGTCGACCGGGAAGTGGCCTCGGCCGCGGGTTTCTCGCACCGCGACCGGGACCGCGTCGCCGCGGCGCTGGGCGCCGTCGGGCTGGACCCCGCGCTCGCCACACGCCGCATCGACCAGCTCAGCGGCGGTCAGATGCGCCGAGTGGTGCTGGCCGGGCTGCTGGCGTGTTCGCCGCGGGCATTGATCCTCGACGAGCCGCTGGCGGGGCTGGACGCCTCCGCCCAGCGAGGCCTGCTGCGACTGCTCGAAGACCTGCGCCGCGAGCAGGGCCTCACGGTGGTGGTCATCTCCCACGACTTCGTCGGCCTGGAGGCCGTGTGCCCACGCACCCTGCATCTGCAGAACGGCAGGCTCCAGTCGGTCCCGGCCGCGGCCGGGGGCGTGGCATGACGGCGGCCGCGGGCCCCGAGCACGGCACGACCCGGCACCCGCCGCGGCCGGTGGTGCTGCTCGTCCCGGTGCCCGGGACGTCGACCATCCACGAACTGTGGGCCGGTACAAAACTGCTCGTGGTCTTCGGAATCTCGATGCTGCTGACTTTCTACCCGGGCTGGGTGGCGATCGGCGCGGTGGCCGCGCTGGTGGCGACCGCGATGCGGATCGCGCGCATTCCGCGCGGGGTGTTGCCGTCGGTTCCGCGCTGGCTGTGGGTCATCGTTGCGCTGGGCGGCATCACAGCCGCGCTGGGCGGGGGCAGCCCGGTGATCGCCGTGGGTGGCCTGCACCTGGCCCTCGGCGGGTTCCTGCAGTTTCTACGGATCACCGCGCTGTCGGTGGTGCTGCTCGCGCTGGGCGCGATGGTGTCCTGGACCACCAACGTCGCCGAGATCGGCCCCGCCATGGCGGTTTTGGGCCGCCCGCTGCGGCCGTTGCGGATACCGGTCGACGAGTGGGCGGTGGCGCTGGCGCTCGCGCTGCGCGCCTTCCCGATGCTGATCGACGAGTTCCAGGTGCTTCACGCGGCCCGCCGGCTGCGGCCCAGACGGGTACCGCACGGCCGCAGGGCGCGGCTGCGCCGCAACGCGCTGGAGGTGATCGACCTGCTCGCCGCGGCCATCACCGTGACGCTTCGGCGCGGCGACGAGATGGGGGACGCGATCACCGCCCGCGGCGGCACCGGCCAGCTCTCCGCCAACCCGGCGCGGCCGAAGATGACCGACTGGGTGACCCTGGCGATCACCACCGCTGTGTGCGGCGCGGCGGTGTGGGTGGAGACCGCGTTCCACTTGGCGCGTTAGAAAGCCGTGGGCGCTGCGGCGACCGACGGCCGTCGCGTAGCTTGGGCACGTGTCCGACGCGCACCGCAACCGCCGCATCGCGGCTTCCCCGCAGGAAATCTGGGACGTCCTGGCCGATTTCGGCGCGATCAGTTCGTGGGCCGGCAACGTCGACCACTCCTGCATCCTGTTCTCCGGTCCCGGCGGCGCGGCCGTCGGCACCGCGCGTCGGGTCCAGGTCAACCGCGACGCCCTCGTCGAGCGCATCACCGAGTTCGACCCGCCGCATGTCCTCGGCTACGACATCGAAGGCCTGCCCGCCCGCCTGGGCAGGGTGGCCAACCGCTGGACGCTGGCGCCTGCCGGCATCGGCCCGACGCTGGTGCGCCTGACCGGCACCGCCGAGATCGGGCCGCGCGCAGCGCACCGGCTGGCCGAACGCGTCGTGTGCCGCGTCCTGGCGCGGCAGTCCGCGGTGATGCTTGCCGGGCTCGCGAACCGATTGGAGAAGGCCCGTGTCTGATCGCCCCGACGTGGTCGTGGTCATGACCGACGAGGAGCGTGCGGTGCCGCCGTACGAGGCGCCCGACGTGCTTGCCTGGCGCGACCGGGTGCTCACCGGCCGTAAGTGGTTCGACGACCACGGGGTCAGCTTCGCCCGGCACTACACCGGCTCGCTGGCCTGCGTGCCCAGCCGGCCCACGATCTTCACCGGGCACTATCCCGACCTGCACGGCGTCACCCAGACCGACGGCATCGGCAAGACCGCCGACGACACCCGGATGCGCTGGCTGCGCCGCGGCGAGGTGCCCACCCTGGGCAACTGGTTCCGCGCCGCGGGCTACGACACCCACTACGACGGCAAGTGGCACATCTCCCACGCCGACCTCACCGATCCGGCGACGGGTCGCACCCTGGCGACCAACGACGACGACGGCGTCGTCGACCGCGCCGCCGTGCGGCGCTACCTCGACGCTGATCCGCTGGGGCCCTACGGCTTCTCCGGGTGGGTCGGCCCCGAGCCGCATGGGGCCGCGCTGGCCAATGCCGGAGTGCGCCGCGACCAGCTGATCGCCGACCGGGTCGTCGCCTGGCTCACCGACCGTTACGCCCGCCGCCGCGCCGGGGACGCGGCGGCGCTGCGCCCGTTCCTGCTGGTCGCCAGCTTCGTCAACCCGCACGACATCGTGCTGTTCCCGCTGTGGGCGCGCCGCAGCCCGATCACGCCGTCGCCGCTGGACCCGCCACCGGTGCCGCCCGCGCCGACGGCCGGCGAGAACCTGTGGACCAAGCCGGCCGCGCAGATCGCCTTCCGCGAGGCGTACTACTCCGGCTACGGCCCGGCACCCGCGATCAACCGGACCTATGACCGCAACGCCCAGCGCTACCGCGACCTGTACTACCGGCTGCACGCCGAGGTCGACGCGCCGATCGACCGCGTCCGGCGGGCCGTCGCCGACAACGGCTCGGCCGAGGCGGTGCTGGTGCGCACTGCCGACCACGGCGACCTGCTCGGCGCGCACGGCGGCCTGCACCAGAAGTGGTTCAACCTCTACGACGAGGCCACCCGGGTCCCCTTCGTGATCGCCCGCGTCGGGGAGCGGTCCACGGGCCCGCGGGTCGTGACGGCTCCGACGTCGCACGTCGATTTGGTCCCGACGCTGCTGTCGGCCGCCGGGGTCGACGTCGCGGCGGTCGCCGCCACGCTGGCCGAGTCGTTCTCGGAGGTCCACGAGCTGCCGGGCCGCGACCTGATGCCCGTCGTCGACGGCGCGCCGGCCGACGACACCCGCGCGGTCTACCTGATGACCCGCGACAACATGCTCGAGGGCGACACCGTCGCCTCGGGCCTGGGGCGCCGCCTCAAGCAGACCGTCAATCCGCCCGCGCCGCTGCGCATCCGGGTCCCGGCTCACACCGCGTCCAACTTCGAGGGCCTGGTCGTGCGCGTCGACGACGTGCCGGGCGGCGAAGGCCACCTGTGGAAGCTGGTCCGCACGTTCGACGACCCCGGCACCTGGACCGAGCCCGGCGTGCGACACCTGGCCGCCAACGGGCTCGGCGGCGACACCTACCGCACGTCGCCACTCGACGACCAGTGGGAGCTCTACGACCTGACTGCCGACCCCGTCGAAGCCGACAACCGGTGGACCGATCCCGGCCTGGACGAGCTGCGCGGGCACCTGCGCGCGCGGCTCAAGGACGCCCGCGCCGGCTCGGTGCCGGAGCGAAACCACCCGTGGCCCTACGCGTCGCGCCGGCCGCCGGGCCCGGCGCCGTCGGTGCTGGCGCGTGTGGTGCGCGGACTGTCGCAGCGCTGAGCACGGTCACAGCCACCCGGGTGGCTTGTCAGAGCATGGAATGGACCATCATTCCGGCGTCGCTGACGGCCTGGAGCGACCCGCCGCCGACCTGCCTGAAGTCGACGAAGGCCGAAAGATGGTTCGAGGTGTTCAGTAACTCCTCGAAGACGCCCAGGATGGGGATCGTGCCCTGCTGAGTCGATATGTCGGCGCTGTAGGGGATGGAGGCTTGCTGCTGGAATTTGGCGCTCTGCAGCGTCTTCGTCTCGGGCCCGCTCATGTCCGTCACGTTGGTCAAACCGGTTGATGCCGTGCCGGTCAGCCGGTTGATGTCGCCCTGCAGCACGGCCACGACGTCGGTCCCGTCGGCCGGCTTGACCGTTACCTGCATCCGCGAGGTGTTGTCGGAGTCGTAAAGCGTCACAGAATTCGAGGTGCGCTCGGCGAGTGACCAGTCCGGTGCGAGGGTGATCGAGATGCCGTCCGCGATGACGATCGGGTCGGCCGCGGTGAGCGCGACCCCCACCTTCTGCGCGTCGGCGTGGCTGCTGGGCAGCATCGGAGGCGGTTTGGGCCGGTTGGTGTTGCCGGAGAAGACGATCGCGGCCGTCACGGCGGCGGCGATCACGATGATCACGCCGATGACGGTGGCGATGACGGCCGGGCGCAGGCGGTGCCCGACCCGTCCGCGGCGGCCCGGGAAATGAACTGGTGCCGGCGTATGCGGGGGCGGTGGCGTCGATGACATTCGTGACTCCTGACTGGCTGTGGTCTTCAGGCCTTCGGCGTGGTGCCCATGGCACCTGTCGCAGGGAAGGGATGGCGCGCCAGCGCGGCCGTGGCCGTTCCACAGACTTGGCAGAACGCGGCACCGGCGCCGATTGCCGCGCCGCAGTGCGCGCAGATCTGTTGGGTGCCGGGGGCGCGACCCACGGCGCCGTTTCCGGCGAGGGCGTCCCGGGCTTCGGTCACCAGCGCGGCGTGCAGCGCGTCGCGCGTGCCGAGCAGTCCGGCGCCGGCCAGCACCAAAGCCACCAGGGTGGTCAGCACGATGCCGCGGGAGCCGTAGGGCGTGAGCAACGTGGTGGCGAGTTCGTAGAGCACCACGAGCACCAGGCCCTTGGCCAGCCCCAGCGCGACGTTGCCGCCGCCGCGCAGCGCCAGCACGGTCATGGCCGCGGCGGTGGCCAGGATGATGGGCTGCAAAAACCCGAGCGTCAGGGCGATGAACGCGACGTGCGCCGGGTCCCCGGCGGTCGCCTCGATGTGGGTGAAGGCGCCGCGCTGCACGACCACGCTGAGCCCCAGCGAGAGTGCGGCACCGCTGAGCGAGCAGACGATCACGGCGTCGATGGGATGGCGGAACGCGCTGCGCGCGGTGGTCAGCATCGGCGCAATCAGCACCGCGACAAACGCCACGACCGGGACGATCAACCCCAACTCCCACACCTGGCTGAGCTTGGGAAGCCCGTGATTTGGCGCGGCCAGTAACACCGGCCTGGTGAAGTGGTCTTCGAGCAGCCCCACCCCGATGCCGAGTAGCAGGGACAGCAGAAAGTCCACGCCGATGACGGTGGCCGGCTCGTCACGCCACACGTCGTGGTCGTGCACATAGGTCAGCACCACTGCCGGAAGCGCGATCGCGGCCAGTATCAACGCGATTGAGAGGACACCGAACGCCGCTGCGGTCAATGCCGCCAGCAGCGCTATGGCGATCGCGCCCCGGTAGATGTGGTGACGTCCGCCCGACAAGTGCGGCATCAGCGTGCTCATCATTGCCAGCGCCCGCACCGGTTCCTCGGGATGGGCGGCGAAGTGCCGGGACCTATCGACGCCCGGCTGCAGGGGCGTGCCGCACCGGGCGCAGAAACGGGCGGCGTCAGGATGCGGGGTCGAGCAATTCGGGCAGTCCATCATTTCCTCCGGCTACTCGGTGGCCAAATACTTTTCCGAAACTGCGGCCGGATCGGCGGCGAAAAAGAACGCCAAGGGCGGCGCGGTTGTTTATCGGGCCGCGGCGTCATTTCGCATTGACCCCGCACAGACAGACGCGACCCGCGCTGTCGCGCCATCTGTCGAACACGCACCGCAACCTCGCCAGACCGTGCATTTTGTCTCGGAGAAAGGCGACCGGGACACCGGAACGTGTCAATCGTCATTTGTTTACACCGTCATGCATAGGGACTTCCGGCCCTAAATATCTGTGGCGCGGTGATTTAGAGCGCTGGTTGATGAATTCAATTCGGTGGGCCGCGCATAACTGCGTGTGGCGTCGACAGCCGGGGCGGCAAAGGGCGGGGCTCTCCGCCGATTACCTGCCGGCCCGGTCAGCGGCCCTGCGCGCCTCAGGGCCGCATGCGGTCGATCAGGTCGGACAGCACGACGATGCTCTCGCTGCGTTCGATGTCCGCGCTGGACCGGATCCGCTCGAGGGCGGTCTCGAGGTGCTGCATGTCGCGGGCCAGCACGTGCAGGATCGCGTCGGA
>NZ_JBYCLG010000012.1:0-9219 GCF_057473785.1 Mycobacterium sp. TH-M103 | reverse complement strand
GACGTTGTTGGCCCAGGCCATCGCCTTGGACATCAGCACCGTCTGCTCGGCGGCGGGATACATGTAGCCCTGCGAGCGGACGATGAGCTCGGCGCCCTTCATCGCGCAGTCCCGCCAGATCTCGGGGTAATTGCCGTCGTCGCAGACGATCAACGACACCATGATCCCCTTCGGGCCCTCGACGGCATAGGTGTCGGAGCCGGGATACCACGGCTCGATCGGAGTCCACGGAATGATCTTGCGGTACTTCTGCACGATCTCGCCGCGGTCGTTCATCAGGATGAGCGTGTTGTAGGGCGGTTTGTGGGGATGTTCCTCGTGCTGCTCGCCGGTCAGCGAGAACACGCCCCACGTCTTGGCGGCCCGGCACGCCTCGGCGAAGATCTGCGTGACCGGGCCGGGGACGGTGGTGGCGGTCGCATACATCTCCGTTTCGTCGTACATGATGCCCTGCGTCGAGTACTCCGGGAAGGCGATCAGATCCATGCCCGGCAGCCCCCGCTTGATGCCCACTACCATGTCAGCGATGCGTTGCGCATTGGCGAGAACCTCGTCGACGGTGTGCAGTCGCGGCATCTTGTAATTGACGACCGCGACACCGACGGTGTCCGGACTCGACGAGATGTCCCCGTGCCTCATGCTGGATCGGTCCTTCCCCGCGTGTGTACCCCCAGCGTGGCGCCGGCCGCCGACGGCGACTCCTGATGGCGTGGGGCGGAGCCGAAATTTTACCACCAATAGCAATAGTTGCATAAGGTGGTGATTCGCCCGGGAACTGGCTTGGAGGAACGGAATTCCCCAGCTCTGTCGCCGGCACGAGGCGGGTTCGACGTGAGCCCGCCCGGGCGAACCGGCATAGAGCCGCGAATTCTGGGAACACTGGGTAACGAGTTGTGGCGTGGCCGGGACACTCCCATGCCGGCGGGCGAGGCGAGTGGTTGTCGGCCAATCGACTCCGCCAGCGATGCATCAATAAGGGAGGCCGGCCGCGTGAGTGAAGAAACCGTCGAACAGACACGGGAAGAAACCTGGCAACGCGTCACCGAATTGCCGCTGGCCGCCGTCGCCACCGCCTTCATCGCCCTGTACTCGGTGCACGTCCTGGGCCATCTCGGGCACGAAGCCACGCACCTGCTGTGGGTGTTGAGCTGGGTGTTCTGGTGTCTGTTCGTCGGCGACTACCTGGTCCGCCTCCGCCTGGCGTCCGACAAGCGGGACTGGTTCGTCCATCATCTGTTCGACTTGCTGGTGGTCGCGCTTCCGCTCATGGGACCGCTGCTGCTCCTGCGGCTGGTCGTGCTGGCCGGGGCGCTGCAGAAAGCCGTCGGTATGGCGGTGCGCGGCCGCATCCTCATCTACACCGTCACCGGGGTGTGCCTGCTGATTTATGTGTCGGCGCTGGCCGTCCTCGACTTCGAACGCGACCACGTCGGCGCCCGGATCACGTCGTTCGGGAAGGCGCTGTGGTGGGCCGTCACCACCGTGACCACCGTCGGCTACGGTGACTTGTATCCCGTCACCGTCCCCGGCCGGCTCGTTGCCGTGATGCTGATGATCGGCGGCATCACCCTGGTGGGGGTGGTCACGGCGTCGCTGGCCTCGTGGATCGTCGAACGCGTGTCGGAGACCGACACCGCGAACCGAGCGACCTCGTCGGCCGAGATCGCCGAACTCCGTCATGAAGTTCGCCGGCTGGCCGAACAGCTACGGCGGGTCGCCGCGCACGTCGAACCGGAATCGCGGCGCTCGTTGGCGGCTACTGGAGCAGCTGGCCGATGGTCGTCACGACGATGAGCAGCAGCGAGGCCGCCCCGATGACGTACACCGGCCGCCGCGCGGTGATCGTGGCACCGACGGGCTGTTGCAGGATGCGCTGGCGTCGAACCGAGATGTAGTAGGTGAGCAACGCCACCGCACCGGCCAACACGGCCGGGATCACCCCGGCCGGCCCGACCGAGCCATGCAGGTTCCTGATCATCAGCAGCGCGCCGTTGACCAGGAACGCGAACGAGGTGCGTGACCAGGACAGCGCCGTCCTCTCCGCCTGAAGCCCGCGGTCGGACGGGGCCGGGGCGTCGCTCAAGCCAGTACCGCCTTGGCGACGACCAGCCCGAGCGCGATGAGCCCGACCAGGCTGAGACCCACCGCGAGGTAGAGCGGCGAGGGATGGCGGGGCAGGGGGTCGCCGCGGCGCATGGCCCGGTCCGCCTGGTACCAGCGCAGCAGCCCCATCCCGCTGGTGAGGATGGCTAGCACCGCCAGGCCCACGCCCAGTCCGCGGCGTGCGCCGGGGACGGTCAGCTCGGGAACCAGCTGTACCAGTGCGACGGCGGCGGCGAGCAACCCCAGTGCGGTCCGCTGCCAGGCCAGGAATGTCCGTTCGTTGGCGAAGGTGAACCGGTAGTCGGGTTCCTGCTCTCGGGCGCCGTCGGCGTCATCGGCCACGAGGCGCATTGTAGATTGGCGCCCGTGGTGCGGGCGTTGCTGTTCGACGTGCAGGGAACGGCGACGGACTTCTTCTCGACGGTTTGCGAGGAGGCGCGGCGCATCGGCGCCGATGCGCCCGTCGACTGGCCCGACGTGGTGCGCCGTTGGCGGGCCGGCTACTTCGTGGCCACCGGCGCCGCGGCCGATCGGCGCGGCGGATGGGTGTCGGTGCGTTCGGTGTACCGCGAAGCGCTCGACACCGTGCTGGACCCCGGCGTCCTCTCGGTTGCCCAGCGCGACGAGCTCACGCTGGCCTGGGAGCGCCTGCGGCCCTGGCCGGACGTGGTGCCCGGGCTGACGCGCCTGAAGGAGGCATTCACGTTGGCGACGTTGTCCAACGCCGACGTCTCCGCGGTGGTCAACATCTCCAAACGGGCCGGGCTGCCGTGGGACGCGGTCTTCGCCGCGGAGATGGCCGGGGTGTTCAAGCCCGATCCGGCGATCTACCGCATGGCGGCGACCTATCTGAGGCTGGAACCGGCCGAGATCATGATGGTGGCGAGCCACAAGTACGACCTGCGCGCCGCCGGCGTTCTCGGTTTTCGCACCGCGTTCGTCGCGCGCCCGCTGGAATTCGGCTCCGGCAGCGTGGCCGACGTGGCCTACTCGGGGGAGTTCGACGTCAACGCGTCGGACTTTCTCGACCTCGCCGGGCAACTCGGCTGCTGACGTGTCAGCGGTGCGCCGATCCGGTCAGCGCCGAATCCGGTTTCCCCGACGACATCGACAACAGGCCGCGTACGCAGCGCGCCGCCAGCAGCCAGTTCGCCGGCCTCTTCATGTCCAGCCCGCCCAGCAGCTGTCGGACCATGGTCAGCGTGTCGAAGTAGATACGTTCGCAGACAAGCGTTTCGGACTCGTCGAAGACGAGATAGGCGGTCATGCGCACCCGGAACCGGCCGCCGGTGGGCGGCACCTTGCCCAGGTAGCCGCGATGGGTGCCCATCAACCAGAACTCGACGATCACCGCGTCGGCGCTGTGTCGCAACGCGATGATCTCGTGGTCCTGATCGGGGAACGCGGTGCGGGTCTCGGCGTAGTAGCCGCGCACCGCCTCGTCGCCGTCGTGGACGACCAGCTGCGGGATCAGCTCGTAGCGCGGATGCGGGAACGTCGCCAGCACGTCGTCCAAGGCGTGACGGACCTCGTCGCGGAAGTGGTCGAGCACGAGTCTCTGGCGCGCGGCCAGCACGTCGGGAGCGGGGCATGCGGGAATGCTCACGCGGCGAGCGTAAGGTGCCGGCGAGCAGACGCAAACTAGGGTGAGGGCTCGAGCGGGGCGCCGACGATCGCGCGGCTGGATTGGCCGTGCACGTCGACGGGCGCCGCACCCATCAACGAGACCCGGTGCAGCAGCCGGTATTGGTCGTCGTAGTCGGCTACCGCGCGGTGCTGGGTCGCCCGGTTGTCCCAGATGGCGATGTCGCCGGGCCGCCAGTACCATCGAATGGTGTTCTCGGGCAAGATGATTCGCCGCTGCATCAACTCCAGCAGCACGGTCGACTCGTGCGTGTCGAGCCCGACGATGCCACGCGCGAAGCTCCCGGCCACCAGGGTGCGCTCGCCGGTGTCGGGGTGCACCCGCACCAACGGGTGCTCGGTGTGGTATTCCGGCTTGTCGGTCCGGTTGGTGTGCACCACCCACAGATCGTCCGCGAGCCGCCGCAGCGGTTCGGGCAGCGCCTCGTACGCGGCCGCGGTAGACGCCCACAGCGTCGACCCCCCGTAGTCGGGCATGGTCACCGCGCGCAGCATCTCCACCCCCGGGTAGTTCGTGGCGAACGTGATGTCGCTGTGCCAGCGGTTGTCGTAGCCGTACCGGGAGTCGACCTGATGCACGAGCGGCGCGTTCCGCAGCGGGTAATACCCCGTTGACGGGTGGCCGACCAGCATGAAGGGCAGGGGATCGCCCAGCAGCCGCGCGAACGCGACCTGACCGGCGTCGTCGAGGTGGTCCTGGCCGCGGAAGAAGATCACCTTGTGCTCCAGCAGGGCGCCGTAGATCTGCTCGGCCGTCTCGGCCCCGAGGTCACCGCCGAGGCGCACGCCCTCGATGCACAGGCCGAGGTGGCTGCTCAGCTTGGTCACGGTCAGCGGTGTCGTCGCGGGCATGATCTTTCGAGACTAGCCGGGGCGGGTCGTCACCTCGGGGGAGTCCAGGCCACGGGCAGGCTCTTGATGCCATGGATGAACTGCGACAGCAGCCGCGCGGGTTCGTCCACCGCCACGATGTCGGGTACCTCGCGGCGCAGCTCGTCGAAGACCACCCTGATCTCGCGGCGGGCCAGGTTGGCCCCGAGGCAGAAGTGCGCACCCCCGCCGCCGAACCCGAGATGCGGATTGGGCGTGCGCGCCACATCGAAAACCCACGGGTTGGCGAACGTGGACTCGTCGCGGTTGGCCGAGGTGTACCACAGCGCGGCCTTGTCGCCTTCTTTCAGCTTGGTGCCGCCGAGCTTGAAGTCACGGGTCAGGGTGCGCCGCATGTAGACCACCGGCGAGGCCCAGCGCACGATCTCCTCGACGGCGGTGGGCGTCAGGCGGTCGAAGTCGGCCCACCACTTGTCCCGCTCGGCGGGGTAGCGGGACAGGGCAAGCACGCCGTGGCTGATCGCGTTGCGGGTCGTCTCGTTGCCGGCCACCACCAGCAGGATGAAGAACGACGCGATCTCCGCTGAGGTCAGCCGTTCGCCGTCGACCTCGGCCTCCACCAGGCTGGTGGTCAGGTCGTCGTGGGGGTTGGCGCGCCGGTCCTCGGCCAGCGCGCTGGCGTAGGCGCCGATGTCCATCGAGACCTGCAGGAACTCGTCGAAGTCGGTGGACAGGTCGGGGTCGCCGAACCCGAGGATCACGTTGGTCCAGTGGAATATCCGCTGGTGGTCTTGTTCGGGGATGCCCATCATGTCGCAGATGACCTGCAACGGCAGTGGGCCGGCGAGTTCGGTGACCAGCTCGGCCTGCCCGTCCGGATGATCGGCGATCAGCCCGGCGACCAGCCGACGGGCCCGCTCGCGCACCGACGCCTCGATGCGCGCCACCACTTTCGGGGTGAAGGCCCGGCTGACGATCGAACGCAGCCGCTGATGCCGCGGGTCGTCGAGCACGATCATCGACCCGAAGTATTCGGAGATTTCGGGCAACTGGTCGCCGATCGTGATGCCGCCCGCCGAGCTGAAGATCTCCGGGTGGCGGCTGGCGAAGTGCACGTCGTCGTGTCGGGTCAGGGCCCAGTAGCCGGCGCCGCCCTCGAACCCCTCGTACTCGATCGCGGGCCAGAACGAGATCGGGGCCTCGCGGCGCAGCGTGGCGAAGCCGCCGTCGCGGAAGTCGTCGTCGCGACCCCAGAACTCCAGCGACCCGAGATGGATTTCGGCCAAAGGGATCTCGGGCGGCGGCGCCCCGTTCGCCCGCGTCGCAATGCCGGTCTTGAGGCTCACCTACATCTCCTTCGCCGTTGAAGTGGTGGGAGAGAGCCTAATCCGTTGGCGCTCGGCGCGGCTAGTGCGTGCAGACGGTCCTGCCGCCCGCCGACTGCGCGTCGCTCACCACGTTGCCGTCGAGCAGAATCCGGCAGCGCATCGGTCCGGGTCCCTGCGCGCTCAGCACGAACACCTCGCCGCCGAACCCCTGGAACTGTGTCGACCAGGGCAGCGCGGCGTCGACCGCATGCTGCTGGCCGGTGTCGGTCTGGTACGAGATGTATTGGGCCACCCCGGGTCCGCTTACCTCGTAGCGGACCTGCGGGAACCCGGCGGCGTGCGCCACGCCCGGGACTGCCGCACCCATACCGACGGCGAACAGGATCGCGAAACCGCTGAGACGACTGGTCATGGTTTCCCATCGTGACATCACGCGCGACGAGACGGAAGCGGTTTGGCCGCGCCGGCGAGCAGGACGACGGCGAACACCCCACCGGCCGTCCCCGAGATCAGCAACGGCAGCCGCCCGTCGGCGCCCCACAAAAAGCCGGCCCACAACCCCGCGGCCAGCACCGCGAACCCGCTCAGGCCCTGGAACAGCCCCTGGGCGCTGGACTGCAGCTCACCCGCGACAAGCGTTGAGATCCAGGCCTTCCCGACCCCGTCGTAGCAGGCGGTGAACATGCCGTACACCGCGATCAGGGCCCAGGCGGTCGCCGTGTCGGTGGTGCTGCCCAGCCCCAGATAGCCGACGGCGAAGAACACCAGCCCGACCCCGTAGATCACCGGCCGGCCGAAGCGGTCCGCCAACACCCCGGCCGGCAGGCTCGCCACCGCGTACACCGCGTTGTAGCCGACATAGGCCAAGATGACGCCGACGACCGAGAAGCCGATCTCCTTGAGCCGCAACAGCAGCAGGGCGTCGGGGAAGTTGACGACGCTGAATGCGACCAGGAACGAGACCACCCTCCAGTAGCGGCGGAGCAGCCGCCGGGCACCGGCGAAAGGCGAGGACCGGAACTCGTGCGACACCTGCCGCGACCGCTCCCGGACCCAGGCGATCAACAGCACGCTGAGCACCGCGGGGATCACCGCCAGATACAGCACCGGGCCGATCCGGTGACCGAACGCCTCGTAGCCGGCCAGCCCGAGTAGCGGGCCGATGACCGCGCCGAGGGTGTCCATCGTCCGGTGAAACCCGAACACCCGGCCGCGCTCCGCCGGCTCGACGCCGTCGACCAGCAGCGCGTCGCGCACCGCACCGCGCAACCCCTTGCCCAGCCGGTCGACCACGCGCCCGACCAGCACCCCGGGCCACGCCCCGGCCGCCGCGACGATGAGCTTGCCCAGCGCCGCCATGCCGTAACCGGTCGCGATCAGGGGGCGGCGGGCGAAACGGTCGCCCAACGGCCCCGACACGATCTTGGTGAGCGACGCCGCGCCCTCGGCCGCGCCCTCCACAGCCCCGACGACCGAGGGTGGCGCGCCCAGCACGGCCGTCAGATAGATCGGCAGCAGCGGGTACAGCAGCTCGCTGACGGAGTCCTGCAGCAGCGACACCAGCGACAGTACCCATACGTTCCTGGTGAGCCAGGTCGGCTTCGTCGCCTCTTGCACGTGCCAGATGCTAGCTGGCACCCGTGCCGCGCGCTTAGTGTGTGAAGCCGGGCAGGGAGCCGACGGCAGGAAGGAAGAGTATGCCGAAGCGTGTGGTGGTCTGGGGTACCGGGTTCGTCGGCAAGATGGTGATCGCCGAGATCGTCAAACACCCGGCGTTCGAGTTGGTGGGCGTAGGCGTCAGCAACCCCGACAAGGTCGGGCGCGACGTCGGCGAGATCTGCGGGTTGCCCGAACCGGTGGGTGTCGTGGCCACCGACGACGTCGACGCCCTGATCGGGCTGAAACCCGACGCGCTGGTGCACTACGGGCCGACGGCGTTGCACGCCAAGGACAACATCGCGCTGATAACCCGCTTCCTGCGGGCCGGCATCGACGTGTGCTCGACAGCGATGACCCCGTGGGTGTGGCCGTCGATGCACCTCAACCCGCCGCAGTGGATCGAGCCGATCACCGAGGCCTGCGAGCTGGGCGAGTCGTCGTGCTTCACCACCGGCATCGACCCCGGGTTCGCCAACGACCTGTTCCCCATGACGTTGATGGGCCTGTGCTCGGAAGTGCGGCGGGTGCGCGCTTCGGAATTGCTGGACTACACCAACTACGAGGGCGACTACGAAGTCGAGATGGGCATCGGCCGCGAGCCCGAATACACCCCGCTGCTGCAAGACTCCAACATGCTGATCTTCGCCTGGGGCGCCACCGTCCCGATGATCGCGCATGCCGCCGGCATCATGCTCGACGAGATCACCACCACCTGGGACAAGTGGGTGACGCCCACCGAGCGCAACACCGTCAAGGGCGTCATCAAGCCCGGGCATGTCGCCGCCGTACGCTTCACGATCAACGGAATCTACAAGGGCGAGAAGAGGATTCAGCTCGAACACGTCAACCGCATCGGCCGCGACGCCGCCCCGGACTGGCCGTCCGGCCACGACGACGACGTCTACCGGGTCGACATCGAGGGGACGCCGAGCATTTTCCAGGAAACCGCGTTCCGGTTCACCGACGGCTCCGGCCGGGACGCGGCCACGGCCGGTTGCCTGGCCACCGGGATGCGGGCCCTGCACGCGGTTCCGGCGGTCAACGAGTTGCGGCCGGGGTGGGTCACCCCGCTGGACCTGCCGCTGATCGCGGGGGTCGGGAACATCCGCTGACCGGCCTTACCCTGTACCGGCAGCGCCCGCCCGAGGTCGGCTTCCCGGCGGAGAACCCCCGGCTGGACCAGCCTGTCCTGGTCGTCACCGACTTCGTGGACCGGTTCGGCCACGCCGCCGCGCTGCGCGCACTGGCCTACGTCGCCACCGCCGGCCACTGCGCTGCGCCGGCTGGCCGAATGGTCCAACCGGGCGCAGCCGTTGGCGCTGCTGCCCGACGCCGCGGCAGCGCTGGTCGCGGCGCGCGCCGACCCGGGCGTGCCCGGCCGCGGCACCGTCGCGGTGTGCGACCCGTCGCGCGCCCTGCTGGTGGGTGCCTTGAGCCGGCTGCGGGCCGGCTGCCGAAACGTCAAGGAGCAGTTGTCCTCCGAGGCCGCTTCCATGCTGACCCACCGGCGCGCTGGGGTGCGCAGCGGCATGGAAAACACGTTGCGGCGCAACGTGATTAGTCCGAAGTTACGACTGCTTTCGGGCGTTATCTGATTGTTGAACTGGGTAGATGGTTTTGAACCGGCGTAGATATGTAGTCAGAATATGCGGCG
>NZ_JBYCLG010000011.1:0-9164 GCF_057473785.1 Mycobacterium sp. TH-M103 | reverse complement strand
TAAGCCGGGAGGAGCTGTCCTGACCCGGGGCGTCTTTCGACGTTCGGGGTCAGTGGCCTGTATTCGTGTAGCCGCCTCACCTAACGAGGTGCATACCAGACCGATGATGCACGACGGGTAGGGCGCGGTCAAATTCCGCGTGCCGTGTTCGCGATTCTTTATGCTCCCATTCACCTGCCCCACAGGCTTCGTCCAGCTTTATCCCGGCTGAGCTGGGCTTACGGGCTCACGCGGGCGCAATCCGTCGAACACCAGCGCGACGAGGAAGTCGGCGACCTGGGCCGCGGTGACGCCATCGTCGGTGCTCAGCCGCCGCTGCGCCAGCTGCCCCACCAGCGCGGCCAGGCTGTGGGCCACCATCCGCGGCGGGGCGGCCACCACCTCGCCGCGCGCCTGCGCGCCGACGACGACGGATTCGATGTCGTCGACGAACCGCTCGTACATGCCGCCCAGCTGCTTCTCGAAGCGTTCGCCGAGCGCGTAAGGGTCGCGCAGCAGCAGCTTGATGGTGTCCTTGTCGGCCTCGAAGAACTCCAAGGTGGCTTGCGCGGCGACTTGCAGAGATACCCACAGCGGCACCTGATCCGGGCCGTCTGCGGCCGCGGCCAGAGCAGCGCCGACGTGGCTGCGCAGGGCACTGTCCTCGGCCGCCATCAGCGCGTGGAACAGCTCGTCTTTGGAGTGGAAGTACCAATAGACCGAGCCGTAGGCCAGGTTCGCCCGCTTCGCGATGTCGGCGATCGTTGTCGCGTGAAAACCTTTACGCGCGAACACTTCTTTCGCGGCCGCCAGGATCTGGTCACGCCGCTGCGATTTGTCCTCGTCGGTGACCGCGCGGCGCCGGCGGACACCGCTGCTCACCTGTCGACCAGACCCTCGAGGCGCCCGACGGCGTCGATGAACTCCTCGACCATGTCCAGGACGACCGCACGCGTCGGCCGGACCCGGTCGAGCGATCCGACGACCTGGCCGACGAAGTAGGTGGCCAGCTCGCGGGCCCTGGAGTCGGGATGGGTGGCGGCCTTGTTGATGCGCACCTGCGACTCGGCGATCAACGCGCTCTGCAGCGGCATGCCGAGCGGGGCGGGACTGTCGGGGCGCTCCCACTCGTCCGTCCAGGCGGTGCGCAGCATCCGGGCCGGCTTTCCGGTCATCGACCGCGACCGCACCGTGTCCGTGGAGCTGGCGGCCAGGAATTTCTCCTTGACCGCGGGGACCGTCTCGGCTTCCTCGGTGGTCAGCCACACCGACCCGCACCAGACGCCCTCGGCTCCCAGCGCCAGGGCGGCGGCGACCTGGCGGCCCCGGGCGATGCCCCCGGCCGCCAGCACCGGGACGGGCGCGACCGCGTCCACCACCTCGGGCACCAGCACCATCGTGGCCACCTCACCGGTGTGGCCGCCGGCCTCGGTGCCCTGCGCGACGATCAGGTCCACCCCCGCCGCGGCGTGCCGCTGCGCGTGCCGGGTGGTGCCCGCGAGCGCGGCGACCAGCACGTCGTTGTCGTGGGCGCGCTCGACGAGATCGGCCGGGGGCGGCCCCAGCGCGCTGGCGATCAGCCGGATGTCGTGGTCGAAGGCCACGTCGAGCAGGGGTTCGTAACCCTTGGGAGAGATGTTGAGGCCGCCGGGCGGCCGGCGGGTCTGGTCGACGGTCGCGGTGACGCCGTAGCGGGCCAGCAGATCGTCGACGAAGGCGCGGTGCTCCTCGGGCAGCAGGTCCCGGGCCTGCGCGGCGTCGATCCCGCCCCGCTCGGACCCGACGTATTTGGGCGGCAACAGCAGATCCACCCCGAAGGGCTTGCCGCCCGTCCGTTCCGCGATCCAGGTCAGCTCGTTTTGCAGGCGCTCGGGACTGTGCGCGACGGCGCCGAGAACCCCGAATCCGCCCGCGTTGGTCACCGCGGCGACGACATCGCGGCAGTGGCTGAAGGCGCAGATCGGGAACTCCACGCCGAGCAGTTCGGCGGCCCTGGTTCGCATTCGCCGACGCTAAGATTTGATGACTGATAAGTCAATCTAGTTTGCGAACGCTGGAGAATTCGGCACTCACGACACCTCGGGTGTGGGTGGGCGGCCGTCCGGCGGCCAGCTCGCGACGCCGTCTTCCAACGGGACTTCGAGGCTGTGCAGGATCGACGCGATCATCCGCCACGCGCCGATCGCGGTGACGAGTTCCAGCAGAACCTTTGTGTTGCCGTTCAATTCGTGCGCACAGGCCGCCCAGCTCGCCGCGCTGACCGCCCCGTCGCACACCACATCGTCGGTGGCGGCCAGCACCGCGCGCTCGGCGGGCCCGAAGGAGTCGTGGTGCCGCCAGTCGCGCACCCCGAGCAGGTCGTCGGCCGGCACCCCCAGCCGGCAAGCGACCCGCCAGTGCTGCGTCCACTCGTAGTCGCAGGCGGTGAGCCAGCCGATCCGCATGATCGCCAGCTCGCGCAGGCGCGGGTCGAGGTCGCCGTGCCACAGCATCGTGGCGAGCAGGTCGTTGATAGCGCGCGCCAGCGGTGGATGGTTGAGCAGCACCTGAAAGATGCTCAACTCCGCCATGTAGTCGGGCACGGCCGCTTCGTCGGC
This sequence comes from Mycobacterium sp. TH-M103, assembly GCF_057473785.1. Classification (NCBI taxonomy): domain Bacteria; kingdom Bacillati; phylum Actinomycetota; class Actinomycetes; order Mycobacteriales; family Mycobacteriaceae; genus Mycobacterium; species Mycobacterium sp. TH-M103. Next base: position 6,588 of record NZ_JBYCLG010000011.1, on the reverse strand, counting down.
GGCGGCTTTGGCTTCGTCGAGCGGCAGTCTGGGCACCCGGGTTGTCGTCATGGCATGCGTACTCCATTGTACTGGCGGGAATCCGTTGCGTTCACCGGCAATGGTATCCAGCGGGTGGGTGCCGGACACAACGACGACCCGCCGAACGGGTCGGGCTCAGCCGATACCGAAACATCCTTGCGTGCAGCGGCTTTCACCGGTCCACACCACGGGCGACCGGAAACCGTTGCCGCCCAACGCCCGTCCGGCAGCCACGGCGAAATCTCGGCCCGCCGACCAGGCATGGCGGACCGCCCCTAACATTTCGATCGACCCGGGCCCGCACACGGTTTGCGCATGCGGTCGACGAGGTCCGATCCGTCCCCGTCCAGAAGACGGTTCGAGCCATTAATTTAACGCTTGTGTAGTAACGATCAGGCTCACGGCGCGGCACACATTGATGTGGAATACGTCACTCATGCATATCAATTCGCCGAATTGCCCACGTGGATTCCCCAAAGCACCTACCATCACGCCATCGGGCTCCACTGGAACGCCACTTCCAGGCGCCGAACTCGCGTCTGCCCGGACCTCGCCGGGGCAGCCGAAAAGCAGCGCCGAGGCGCCCGATCACCGCTCGGCGAAGCACCGCCGATGCGGCAGTCCCCTGTTACATCGACGGGCGCTTCCCCGGGAGAACGCCCACCCAACTGCGGAGGGCTAAACCACTGTCGCACTCGTCCGCCGCACCGCGGCCCGATCCCACGAATACTGGACAACGTTGGCGCACAGCGCCTCTAGCTGCGGTTTCTACCCGATCAGCAGGTATGGCAGGGGCGCGATCGCCTAATGACCGATGAGTCAGTCAAGCCGGTGGGCCGACTTGACCGACTCCTGAGGATTGTAAATTTTTTGTACGTCCGAACGATTTTTCCGCGCAGGTGAACCGAAGCCGCTACGCTGCAGATCGCGCCAAGGTCTAGCGGCAGGGTTCGACTGCGGGGGTCGATGGGTTCTTCGTGCGGCACTGCGATGTTCGCGACCAGCACTGAAAATTCAACGATATTTCTCGAAGCGCTGATAAGAGCTTGCGGCAGTGATAGGAACTTCAGGATAGGCAAGGAGAGGTGAAGGACAGTGGATAGGGCAGGAGTTACTCCGGTAGCCGTCATTGGGATGGCATGCCGGCTGCCGGGGGGCGTCAACTCCCCTGACCTCTTTTGGGAAGCATTGCTGCGCGGCGACGACATGGTCGTCGAGATCCCGGCCGACCGTTGGGACGTCGACTACTACTACGACCCCGAACCGGGTGTCCCCGGACGTTCGGTGTGCAAGTGGGGCGCGTTCCTCGAAGACATCGGCGCATTCGACCCCGAGTTCTTCGGCATCTCCGAAAAAGAAGCGACCGCGATGGATCCACAGCAGCGCTTGCTGATGGAGACGGCGTGGGAGGCCATGGAGCACGCCGGCCTCACCAAGGCCACCATGGCCGAGGCCACCGGTGTGTTCGTCGGATACAACTACAGCGACTACGAATTCGTGTCGGCGGCCACCGACGCGTTCGACGGGCCGTACGGAACGCCGGGCACCATTTCCTGCATGGCCTCCGGGCGCATCGCCTACGCCCTCGGGGTGCACGGACCGGCCGCGACCATCGACACCGCTTGCTCGTCCGGCCTGTTCGCCGTGCACCAGGCCTGCCGCAGCCTCGCCGACGGCGAGAGCGACCTCGCCTTCGCCGGCGGCGTCAACGTGATGCTCGAACCGCGCAGGTCGGTGTCCGCGTCGGCCGGCGGCATGCTGTCGGGGACTGGGCACTGCCACGCCTTCGACACCAAGGCGGACGGCTTCGTGACCGGCGAGGGTTGCGTGGTGCTGCTGTTCAAGCGCCTGGCCGATGCGCAGCGCGACGGCGACCGGATCCTGGCGGTGATCCGTGGCACGGCCGCCAACCAGGACGGCCACACCATGAACATCACGATGCCGTCGGCGGAGGCGCAGGCCGCGGTGTACCGCGCGGCCCTGACCGCATCCGGGGTGGACCCCAGCACGGTCGGCATGGTCGAGGCGCACGGCACCGGCACGCCGGTCGGTGACCCGATCGAGTACTCCAGCCTCGCCGAGGTCTACGGCGTCGACCAACCGTGCGTGCTCGGCGCCGTCAAGACCAACTTCGGACACACCCAGGCCGCCGCCGGCGTGCTGGGGATGATGAAAGCGGTGCTCGCCGTCCAGCACGGCGTCGTTCCCAAGAACCTGCACTTCGAGGCCCTGCCCGCCGAGATGGCCCAGATCGAGACCGGGCTGTTCGTGCCGCAGGAGACCACGCCCTGGCCGACCAACGGTGGCCAACCGCGGCGGGCAGCGGTGTCGGCGTACGGCCTCTCCGGCACGAACGTGCACGCCATCGTGGAGCAGGCACCCGATACCACTTCACGCAACGGCGCGGTGATCGACACCCGCCACGACGGCGCCCTGCTCTTCCCGCTGTCGGCCTCGTCGGCCGAGGGGCTGCGCGAGACCGCCCGGCGGCTCGCCGATTGGGTCGAGGCCCACGCCTCGGAGCTGACGCCGGCGGACCTGGCCTACACCCTCTCCCGCCGGCGTGGGCACCGCCCGGTGCGGACGGCGGTGCTGGCCGGCACCAACGCGCAGCTGGTCGAGGCGCTGCGTGAGGTCGCCGACGGCGACACTCCCTACCAGGAGGCGGCCGGCAAGGACGACAAGGGCCCCGTGTGGGTGTTCTCCGGCCAGGGCTCGCAGTGGGCGGCGATGGGCGCCGACCTGCTGGCCAACGAGCCGGTCTTCGCCGCGACCATCGCCGAGCTGGAGCCCCTCATCTCCGCCGAGTCCGGGTTCTCGGTGAGAGAGGCGCTCACCGCGCCCGAGAAGGTGACCGGGATCGACTGCGTGCAGCCCACGCTGTTCGCCGTGCAGGTCGCGTTGGCCGCGACCATGAAGTCCTACGGTGTGCGGCCCGGCGCGGTCATCGGCCACTCGATGGGCGAGTCCGCGGCGGCCGTGGTCGCCGGGGCGCTGTCGTTGCAGGACGGGGTGCGGGTCATCTGCCGGCGCTCCAAGCTGATGACGACCATCTCCGGCAACGGTGCGATGGCCTCGGTGGAGCTGCCCGCCCAGCAGGTGCTCTCGGAGCTGATGGCCCGCGGTGTCGACGACGCCGTGGTGGCCGTGGTGGCCTCCCCGCAGTCCACCGTGATCGGCGGGGCGACCGAAACGGTCCGCGAGCTCGTCGCGGCGTGGGAGCAGCGTGAGGTGATGGCCCGCGAGGTGGCCGTCGACGTGGCATCGCACTCGCCGCAGGTGGACCCGATCCTCGACGAGCTGTACGAGGTCCTGGCCGACATCGAGCCGTTGACCCCCGAGATTCCGTACTACTCGGCCACCTCGTTCGACCCCCGCGAGGAGCCGTACTGCGACGCCAACTACTGGGTGGACAACCTGCGCCACACGGTGCGGTTCTCCGCGGCGGTGCAGGCGGCGTTGGAGGACGGCTACCGCGTCTTCGGGGAGCTCGCACCGCACCCGCTGCTGACCCACGCCGTCGACCAGACCGCCAAGAGCCTGGACATGACGGTGGCCGCTCTGGCCGCCATGCGGCGCGAGCAGCCGCTGCCCCACGGGCTGCGCGGCTTCGTGGGCGACGTGTACTCCACCGGCGCCGCGGTGGACTTCTCGGTGCTGCACCCGAGCGGACACCTGGTGGACGCGCCGCTGCCGTCCTGGACGCACCGGACGCTGCTGCTGAGCCGCGACGGCCACAGCTCGCGGGCCCTGCGTTCCAGCGTGGCGGTGCACCCGCTGATGGGCCAGCACGTGCGTCTGCCCGAGGAGCCTGAGCGCCACGTGTGGCAGGCCGAGATCGGCACCGCGGTGCTGCCCTGGCTGGCCGACCACCAGGTCCACGGCACGGCCACCCTGCCGGGTGCGGCCTACTGCGAGATGGCGCTGGCCGCGGCCCGCACCGTGTTCGGTGAGACGGCGGAGGTCCGCGACGTCCGCTTCGAGCAGATGCTGCTCCTGGACGAGGAGACACAGGTCAGCCTCACCGCGACCGCGGAGGCCCCCGGTGCCCTCAACTTCTCGGTGGAGACCACCGACGAGGGCATGCAGGTGCGGCGCGCCAGCGCGGTGCTGTTCGACGTGCTCGACGAGGAGGAGCACCCGCCGGCGCAGGACATCGACGCCCTGCTGGCGGCCCACCCGAGCCACCTGGAAGGCGCCGACCTGCGCGACGCGATGGACCTGTGCGGCATCCAGTACGGTCCGGCCTTCACCGGCCTGGCCGCCGCGCACACCGCCGAGGGCACCGGCACCACGGTGCTGGCCGAGATCGGGCTGCCCAGCGTGATCCGGACGCAGCAATCCAGCTACGGCGTGCATCCGGCGCTGCTGGACGCCTGCTTCCAGTCGGTGGCCGCTCACCCCAGCGTCGCGAACGCCAGCTTCGGTGGCCTGCTGCTGCCCCTGGGCGTGCGCCAGCTGCGCGTCTACGGCCCCGTCCACACCGCCCGCTACTGCTACTCGCGGGTGACCGCGGCGACCGGCGGCGCCGTCGAGGCCGACCTCGACCTGCTGGACAAGCACGGCGCGGTCCTGTTGACCGTGCGGGGGCTGCAGATGGGCACCGGCTCCGCGCCGGGCAGCGAGCGCGCCCGCGTGATGAGCGAGCGGCTGCTGACGGTCGAGTGGCAAAAGCGGTCGCTGCCCGACGTGGCCACCGCCGAGCCCGGAACGTGGCTGCTGATCAGCACCTCCGATGCCGCGGACCTGGTGGCGGCGTCGTTCACCGACGCGATGAAGCTGCACGACACGGAGTGCACGACGATGTCGTGGCCGCAGGACGCCGACCACGCCGCCGTCGCCGAGCGGATGCGCAACCAGATCGGCAACGGCGGGTTCACCGGCGTCGTCCTGCTGACCGCGCCGCAGAACGGCAGCCCCGACGACGAAAGCGCCGCCCGGGCTGGCGAGTACGTCCGCCACCTGGTGCGAATCACCCGCGAGCTGCCCGAGCTCGAGGGCGAGGCGCCACGGCTGTACGTTGTGACCCGCAACGCGCAGACGGTGCTCTCCGACGACCGGCCCAACCTCGATCAGGGCGGCCTGCGCGGCCTGCTGCGCGTGATCGGGGCCGAGCACCCGCACCTGCACACCACCCACATCGACGTCGACGACAACACCGACGCCGAGCAGGTGGTTCGCCAGTTGCTGCTGGTCGGCCCGGAAGAGGACGAGACGGCGTGGCGCAACGACGAGTGGTATACCGCACGGCTGTGCCCCTCGCCGCTGCGGCCCGAGGAGCGCCAGACCAAGATCGCGGTCCACGAGAGCGACGGCATGCGCATGCAGATCCGCATGCCGGGCGACCTGCAGAGCATGGAGTTCACCGCCTTCGACCGAGTCCCGCCGGGGCCCGGGCAGATCGAGGTGGCGGTCACCGCGTCGAGCATCAACTTCGCCGACGTGCTACTCGCGTTCGGCCGCTACCAGAGCCTGGACGGGATCCTGCCGCAGCTGGGCACCGACTTCGCCGGCGTGGTGACCGCCGTCGGACCCGACGTGACCAACCACAAGGTCGGCGACCACGTCGGCGGCATGTCCCCCAACGGCTGCTGGGCCACGTTCGTCACCTGTGACGCGCGCCTGGCCACCAAGCTGCCCGAGGGAATGACCGACGCGCAGGCGGCCGCGGTGACCACCGCGCACGCCACCGCCTGGTACGGGCTGACCGACCTGGCCCGCATCAAGGCCGGCGACAAGGTGCTGATCCACTCCGGCACCGGCGGCGTGGGGCAGGCGGCCATCGCGATCGCCCGCGCCGCGGGTGCGGAGATCTTCGCCACCGCCGGCAGCGAGCAGCGCCGACAGCTGTTGCGCGACATGGGCATCGAGCATGTCTACGACTCGCGCAGCGTCGAGTTCGCCGAACAGATCCGCCGCGACACCGACGGCTACGGCGTCGACATCGTGCTCAACTCCGTGACCGGTGCCGCGCAGCTGGCCGGGCTCAAGCTGCTGGCCCTGGGCGGGCGGTTCGTCGAGATCGGCAAGCGCGACATCTACGGCGACACCAAGCTGGGGCTGTTCCCCTTCCGGCGCAACCTCGCGTTCTGGGGTGTCGACCTTGGATTGATGTCGGTCAGCCACCCGGAGCAGGTCAGCCAGGTGCTGAGCACGGTGTACCGGCTGACCGCCGAGGGCACGCTGCCGATGCCCGAGAGCACGCACTACCCGCTGGCCGAGGCGGCCACCGCGATCCGGGTGATGAGCGCGGCCGAGCACACCGGCAAGCTCATCCTCGACATCCCGCACGCCGGGCGCAGCAGCGTCGTGCTGCCTCCCGAGCAGGCTCCGGTGTTCCGGCGCGACGGCTCCTACATCATCACCGGCGGTCTGGGCGGCCTGGGGCTGTTCCTGGCCGAGAAGATGGCCGAGGCCGGCGCGGGCCGCATCGTCCTGAGCTCGCGCTCGGAGCCGACGCAGAAGGCGCTTGAAACGATCGAGCTCGTCCGAGCGATAGGTTCTGACGTGATCGTGGAATGCGGCGACATCGCCCACGCCGACACCGCGGAGCGGCTGGTGGCCACG
>NZ_JBYCLG010000010.1:0-13874 GCF_057473785.1 Mycobacterium sp. TH-M103 | reverse complement strand
GTGTGGTGACGCTGCCGGAGGGCACCGAGATGGTGATGCCCGGTGACAACACCAACATCTCGGTGAAGCTGATCCAGCCCGTCGCCATGGACGAGGGGCTGCGGTTCGCGATCCGTGAGGGTGGCCGCACCGTCGGCGCTGGCCGGGTCGTCAAGATCAACAAGTAGTCCAGTAGCGCAGCGGCGCCCATCCGAAAGGGTGGGCGCCGTTTCGCGTCGCGCGCTAACCCCACACGATCGATACGCGCGTTGTGGGGAGGCGGTGATGCCGGCGCGCTACCTGAAGGCACAGTTGGTGGTCCTGCTGTGCGGCGGCCTGGTGGGGCCGATCTTTCTGGTCGTCTACGTCGCCCTCGGGCTGGGCTCCAGTTTCGCTGCTAGCCTGGCTGCTGCGACAGGGCGGCGAAAGGGACAGACGTGGCGGGATCACTGCAGGGCCGGGTGGCGTTCGTTACCGGAGCGGCGCGCGGCCAGGGCCGGTCGCACGCGGTGCGCCTGGCCGCCGAGGGTGCGGACATCATCGCGCTCGACATCTGCGCGCCGGCCTCGCCCGGACTGACTTACCCGGCGGCCACGCCGGAGGACCTCGCCGAAACGGTCCGCCTGGTGCAGGCCGAGGGCCGCAAGGTACTCGCCCGCGAGGCCGACATCCGCGACGACGCCGCGCTGCGGCAGCTGGTGGCAGACGGTGTCGAGCAGTTCGGCCGGCTCGACGTGCTGGTGGCCAACGCCGGGGTGCTGGGCTGGGGCCGGGTCTGGGAGCTCACCGACGAGGAGTGGGACACCGTCATCGGGGTCAACCTGACCGGCACGTGGCGCACCCTGCGCGCCACGATCCCCGCGATGATCGCGGCCGGCAACGGTGGCTCGATCGTCGTCGTCAGCTCGGCGGCGGGGGTCAAGGCCACGCCCGGCAACGGGCACTACTCGGCGAGCAAGTTCGGCCTGACCGCGCTGACCAACACGCTGGCGATCGAGGTGGGGGAGTACGGCATCCGCGTCAACTCCATCCACCCGTATTCGGTCGACACCCCGATGATCGAGCCGGAAGCGATGATGCAGCTCTTCGCCAAGCATCCCGGCTTCCTGCCGAGCTACCCGCCAATGCCGTTGCAGCCCAAGGGCTTCATGACGGCCGACGAGGTGTCCGATGTGGTGGTCTGGCTCGCCGGCGACGGCGCCGGCACCCTGTCGGGCACGCAGATCAACGTCGACAAGGGCGCCTTGAAGTACTGATCGGCGAACGTGGTAAGAACACCACGTGACTGAACAGGGCATCGTGATCGTCGGGGGCGGGCTGGCCGCCGCCCGGACGGCCGAGCAACTGCGCCGGTCGGAATACGCCGGGCGCATCACGATCGTCAGCGACGAGGTGCACGTGCCCTACGACCGCCCGCCGTTGTCCAAAGAGGTGCTGCGCAAGGAGGCCGACGACGTCGCGCTCAAGCCGCGCGAGTGGTACGACGAGAACGAGATCACGCTGCGGCTCGGCTCGGCCGCCACCGCCCTCGACACCGCGGCGCAGACGGTGACGCTGGCCGACGGGACGGTCGTCGGCTACGACGAGCTCGTGATCGCGACCGGCCTGGTGCCGCGGCGCATCCCGGCGTTCGGAGACCTCGAGGGCATTCGCGTGCTGCGTTCGTTCGACGAGAGCATGGCGCTGCGCGAGCACGCCTCGCAGGCCCGGCACGCAGTGATCGTCGGCGCCGGCTTCATCGGCTGCGAGGTCGCGGCCAGCCTGCGTAGCCTCGGGGTCGACGTGGTGCTGGTCGAGCCGCAGCCGACGCCGCTGGCGTCGGTGCTCGGCGAGCGGATCGGCGAACTGGTGGCCCGGCTGCACCGGGACGAGGGGGTCGACGTGCGCCTCGGGGTGACCGTGGCCGAGGTGCGCGGGCAGGGCCACGTCGAGGCCGTGGTACTGACCGACGGCACCGAACTGCCCGCCGACCTGGTGGTCGTCGGCATCGGATCGCGTCCGGCCACGGACTGGCTGGCCGGCAGCGGCGTCGAGGTGGACAACGGCGTGATCTGCGACGCGACCGGTCGCACGACCGCGCCGAACGTGTGGGCGCTCGGCGACGTTGCCTCGTGGCGCGATGCGACGGGACAACAAGCGCGCGTTGAGCATTGGAGCAACGTGGCCGACCAGACCCGGGTCGTGGTGCCGGCGATGCTGGGCCGGGAGGCGCCCGCGACGGTCGTCGTCCCGTACTTCTGGAGCGACCAGTACGACGTCAAGATCCAATGCCTGGGGGAGCCGCAGGCCACCGACACCGTCCACCTCGTCGAGGACGACGGCCGCAAGTTCCTCGCCTACTACGAACGCGACGGGGTGCTGGTCGGGGTGGTCGGCGGCGGCATGCCCGGCAAGGTGATGAAGGTTCGCGCCAAGATCGCCGCCGGTGCGGCCATCTCCGAAATGCTCGGCTAGCGCGCGGCTTTCGCGCTCGCTGGTGGTCCTAGTGCCAGGTCACGGGTGCGCCGTGCGGATGGCACTGCCCCAGGACCGCGAGCCGGCCACCGGGCCAGCGGCGCCCCCGCACCAGGAACCGGAACCCGGAGCCGGACCAGTCGCGCGCGGGTTCCATGGTGAGGTGGGCGAACGGCGCACGCTCGTCGGCACGATCGGCCAGCGCGCTTACCCCCTCGCGTACCGCCCGGCGCTCGTCGGCGCTCAGGTACTGCCAGACGATCGAATGCCACAGCACCGTCAGCGCGCCGTCGGCCGGCGTCAGGCCCGCGACGGCGTCGGCCGCGGTGCGGCGCTCCAGGCGCGCCGGAACGGCGCGGGCGACCGCGATGGCGGCGCGCAGCCGGTCCAGCCGGGCGCCTTGGTCGGGCCAGACGTAGCTCAACAGGGTCGTTTCCGCGTCGGCTGCGCCGACGTCGACGGGGGCGATGTCGTATCCGTGGCGTTCGACGATGTCGACCGCGCGCAGGGGCGGCGGCCGGCCGCGCCAGGCGTCGTCGATCGTCACCGGCGAGTCCGCCGGTCCCCACTGCCTGCCCGCGAAGCGGTAGCGGTAGCGGTCAGCGCGCAGGTTCAGGCCCGCGCTCGTGCCGATCTCGAAAAGCCTTATCGGCATGCCCGATTCGTGGCCGATGCACAACAGCGCGCCGAGCAGCGCGGCGGACCGGCCGACCTCGTTGGTCTGGGGCGGTCGCTGCAGGCCGGCCCGCAGCGCGTCGACGTGGCCGGCCGCGGCGAGCGCGATATCGGGCCAGGCGGCATCGGCTGCCCACGCGCCGCCGGTGCTGGGGTACCAGCGGCGCAACGCGGGCGCGCGGCCGTCGAGAACCAGCCGGTGCAGCGCGCCGAGCAGCCGTAGCGGCAGCGCGTCGCGCGACGGGTCGCTTTCGTGTCCGGCCAGCACGGTCGCGAACACGCCGCCGGATTCGACGTCGCGGGCCACCAGTTCCAGCAGCTCGCCGTACATCGGGGAGCCCAGCTCGGTGCAGAAGCGACCCTGGGCCCGCAACGTGTGCGGCAGGCGCCCGGGGGTCACGTGCCCAGCCTTGCCAGCCCGGCGCCGACCGCGTCGAAGGCGTTGCCCAGCGCCACGGGCAGCGGCACCGACTCGTCGGCCAGCCAGTGCTCGTAGGCGGCCAGCGCCACCCCGAGCATCGTCCAGGCGACGGTCTGGGGCAGCAGGTCAGTCACCTTGGCGCCCAGCCGGCGGGCCACGAACCCGGCGATCACCTCCCGCCAGCCGGCGTACATCGTCATCGAATACGCTTGCAGCTCCGCAGTTTCCAGGATGACCCGCATCCGCTGGCGGTGCCGTGCGGTCTCCGAGGCGTCGAAGGTGTTGAACGCCAGCAGCGCCGCCCGCAGCGTCTCGCCCAGCGGCGCCGACCGGTCGGCGCCGTCGAGCAGGTCGCGCAGGTGCGCAAGGTGGGTGTCGAAATCGCCCCAGGGGATCGCGTTCTTGGAGGCGTAGTAGCGAAACACCGTGCGGCGCGCGATGCCGGCGGCCTGGGCGACGTCGTCGACGCTGACCTCGGCGAAGCCGCGCGCGGTGAACAGTTCGATGGCGACGTCGGTGATGTGGTGCGGGGTCGTCGAGCGGCGCCGGCCGACCCGGGACTGCGGCATCGTCGGACCCGCCCTTCCATTTCGGCACTCGATGCCATATTCTGGCGACGATTGTGACTCAACTCATCGTTGTCAAGAACCGGCGAAAGGCAAGCCCCGTGGACCACGAGACCCACACCGACACCGAACTCGTCACCGAGACCCTGGTCGAAGAGGTGTCCATCGACGGGATGTGCGGGGTCTACTGACCCCGTGTTCGACCCAGACCTCGGCTGGCGGCTGCACCCGCAGGTGGCGGTCCGCCCGGAGTCGTTCGGCGCGCTGCTCTACCACTTCGGCACCCGCAAGCTGTCCTTTCTGAAGAACCGCACCATCCTCACGGTGGTGCGGTCGCTGGCCGAACACCCCGACGTTCACTCCGCCTGCCGCGCGGCGGGCGTGGACGTCGCCGGGGAGGCGCCGTATCTGCAAGCGCTGGGCGTGCTGGCCGATTCGAAGATGTTGATACCCCAGGAGGTTCCGTGACCGCCACCGTGCCCCGGCTCATCGAGCAGTTCGAAAGCGGCCTGGACGCGCCCATCTGCCTGACCTGGGAACTGACGTACGCGTGCAATCTCGCCTGCGTGCACTGCCTTTCGTCGTCGGGCAAGCGCGACCCGCGCGAGCTGTCCACGCGCCAGTGCATGGACATCATCGACGAGCTGGAACGCATGCAGGTGTTCTACGTCAACATCGGCGGCGGGGAACCCACGGTGCGCCCGGACTTCTGGGAGCTGGTCGACTACGCCACCGCGCATCACGTCGGGGTGAAGTTCTCCACCAACGGGGTCCGGATCACCCCGGAGGTCGCCACCCGATTGGCGGCCAGTGACTACGTCGACGTCCAGATCTCGCTGGACGGCGCCACCGCCGAGGTCAACGACGCCGTCCGCGGTCCCGGGTCGTTCGCGATGGCGGTGCGGGCGCTGGAGAACCTGGCCGATGCCGGGTTCTCCCAGAACGGGGGCGCGAAGATCTCGGTCGTCGTCACCCGCCACAACGTCGGCCAGCTCGACGAGTTCGCCGCGCTGGCCGGCCGCTACGGCGCCACGCTGCGGATCACCCGGCTGCGGCCGTCGGGGCGCGGCGCCGACGTCTGGGACGAACTGCACCCCACCGCCGCCCAGCAGGTCGCGCTCTACGACTGGCTGGTCGCCAAGGGCGAGCGGGTGCTCACGGGTGACTCCTTCTTCCACCTGTCGCCGCTGGGCGCCTCCGGCGCCCTGGCCGGGCTGAACATGTGTGGGGCCGGCCGGGCGGTGTGCCTGATCGACCCGGTGGGCGACGTGTACGCCTGCCCGTTCGCCATCCATGACCGCTTCCTGGCCGGGAACGTGCTGTCCGACGGGGGATTCGACAACGTCTGGAAGAACGCCGCCCTGTTTCGTGAGCTGCGCGAACCGCAGTCCGCGGGCGCCTGTGGCAGCTGTGGGCACTACGACAGCTGCCGGGGCGGCTGCATGGCGGCCAAGTTCTTCACCGGCCTGCCGATGGACGGCCCGGACCCCGAATGCGTCCAGGGTCACGGCGAGCCGGCGCTGGCCGGCGTCCGTGAGACGCCGCGCCCGCGGGCCGACCATTCCCGGAGCGGGCCGGTCCCGCTCACGCTGAGCGCGCGGCCGCCGGCGCGCCTGTGCGAAGAAAGCCCGGTGTAGTGATGGCCAAGTGGTTCGAAACGGTCGCCATCGCCCAGGAACGCGCCAAGCGCCGGCTCCCGAAATCCGTCTATTCGTCGCTGATCTCGGCCAGCGAAAAGGGAATCACGGTCTCCGACAACGTCGCGGCTTTCAGTGAACTCGGCTTCGCGCCGCACGTCGTCGGTGCGCAAGCAAAACGCGACTTGTCGACCACCGTTATGGGGCAGGAGATTTCGCTGCCCGTCATTATTTCGCCGACCGGTGTGCAAGCGGTCCACCCCGACGGTGAAGTCGCGGTGGCGCGGGCCGCGGCGGCCCGGGGCACCGCGATGGGGCTCTCCTCGTTCGCCAGTAAGCCGATCGAGGACGTCATCGCCGTCAACCCCAAGCTGTTCTTCCAGGTCTACTGGCTGGGCGGGCGCGACGCCATCGCCGAGCGGGTGGAACGGGCGCGTGCGGCCGGGGCGGTCGGCCTGATCGTCACCACCGACTGGACGTTCTCACACGGGCGCGACTGGGGGAGCCCCTCGATTCCCGAGAACATGAATCTGTTGACCACCCTGCGGTTGTCCCCGGAGGCGATCGTGCGGCCGCGGTGGCTATACATGTTCGGCAAGACACTGCGGCCGCCGGATTTGCGGGTGCCCAACCAGGGTCGCCGCGGCGAGCCCGGCCCCTTGTTCTTCAACGCCTACGGGGAATGGATGGGCACTCCACCGCCGACCTGGGACGACATCGCGTGGCTGCGCGAACTGTGGGACGGACCGTTCATGCTCAAGGGCGTCATGCGCGTCGACGATGCCAAAAGGGCTGTCGACGCGGGCGTCTCGGCGATCTCTGTGTCCAACCACGGCGGCAACAACCTGGACGGCACGCCGGCGTCGATTCGCGCCCTACCCGCGGTGGCGGCGGCGGTCGGCGATCAGGTCGAGGTGCTTCTCGACGGTGGCATCCGGCGCGGGAGCGACGTCGTCAAGGCGGTGGCGCTGGGGGCACGGGCGGTGATGATCGGGCGGGCCTACCTGTGGGGTCTGGCCGCGGCCGGTGAGCCCGGCGTCGAGAACGTCCTTGACATCCTGCGCGGGGGGATCGACTCGGCGCTGATGGGGCTGGGGCACGCCTCGGTGCACGACCTGAGCGCCGACGACGTCCTGGTCCCGGCCGGGTTCGGCCGGGCGCTGGGGGTGCCGCCCGCCGCCCCCGACCAGCCCCCGGCGGGGTGAGGTTCCTGGTACCTGCGAGGCAACCGTGACGCACGAGTCCTGAAAATCGGGGCGTTCGATGAACGCCCCAGGAAAAAATTGTTTTCAGGGGACAACAATTGGTGCACACCAGGTGAATTGGCCTTACCATCGGCGAGTGCCCGTACTCGGCGAACTTGGAAGTGCGACGTCGAGCCAGCTGTTCACCCCGTCGCTGCTGATCCCGGTGGGGTCCACCGAACAGCACGGCCCGCACCTGCCCCTGGACACCGACACCCGCATCGCGGCCGCGGTTGCGGCGAAGGCCCGGGCGCTTCTCGGCCGGGAATGGCTGGTCGCACCGGCCATCGCCTACGGCGCCAGCGGCGAGCACCAGAGCTTCGCGGGGACGGTCTCCATCGGCACCGAGGCACTCACGCTGCTGCTTCTCGAGTACGGCAGGTCGGCCACCTGCTGGGCCCGGCGCCTGGTCTTCGTCAACGGCCACGGCGGCAACGTCGCCGCCCTGGATGCCGCGCTGGGCCGGCTGCGCGCCGAGGGTCGCGACGCCGGGTGGGTTCCGTGCGCCGCCGCGGGCGCCGACCCCCACGCCGGCCACACCGAGACATCGGTGTTGCTGCACATCTGCCCCGCCGAGGTGCGGACCGACCGGTGGCTGCCGGGCAACGACGCACCGCTGGCCGAGTTGCTGCCCTCGATGCGCCGGGGTGGAGTGGCGGCCGTCAGCCCGGTGGGCGTCCTGGGCGATCCGACGACAGCGACCGAGAGCGAGGGGAAGCGCCTTCTCGCGGAGATGGTCGACGGGTGCGTGCGCCGCGTTGCCCGGTGGCGGCCGGGCGCCGACGGGATGCTGACATGAGCCAGCCCCGGCTGCCGGACGGGTTCGCCGTTCAGGTCGATCGCCGCGTGCGGGTGCTCGGCGACGGTTCGGCGCTGCTCGGTGGTTCGCCGACCCGGCTGCTCAAGCTGGCCCCCGCCGCCCAGCACATGCTCTCCGATGGCCGGCTGAAGGTACGCGACGACGTCAGCGCCCAGTTGGCCCGCACCCTGCTGGACGCCACGGTGGCCCATCCCCGGCCCGCCGGCGGCCCGTCGCACCGCGACGTCACCGTGGTTATTCCGGTGCGCGACAATGTCGTTGGAGTACGGCGTCTGGTCAGTTCGCTCCGCGGGATGCGCGTCATCGTCGTCGACGACGGTTCGTTCCAGCCCCTTGGGCCCGACGACTTCGCCGGTGCCGACTGCGACGTCGAGGTGCTGCGCCACCCGCGCGCCAAGGGGCCGGCGGCGGCACGCAACACGGGGCTGGCGGCCTGCGAGACCGAGTTCGTTGCGTTCCTGGACTCCGACGTCGCGCCGCGCCGCGGCTGGCTGGAGGCGCTGCTCGGTCACTTCTGCGATCCCACCGTCGCCCTCGTTGCGCCGCGCATCGTCGGCCTGGCGCACAGCGAGAACGTCGTGGCGCGCTACGAGGCGGTGCACTCCTCGCTCGACCTCGGCGAGCGGGAGGCGCCGGTGCTGCCCCACAGCACGGTGTCCTATGTCCCCAGCGCCGCGATCATCTGCCGCTGTTCGGCCATCCGCGAGGTCGGCGGGTTCGACGAGACGATGCAGTCCGGTGAGGACGTCGACCTGTGCTGGCGCCTCATCGAGGCGGGTGCCCGGCTGCGCTACGAGCCGATCGCGCTGGTCGCCCACGACCACCGCACCCAACTTCGGGATTGGCTGGCGCGCAAGGCGTTCTACGGCGGGTCGGCCGCACCGCTGTCGGTGCGCCACCCGGACAAGACGGCACCGGTGGTCATTTCGGGCTGGGCGCTGACCGCCTGGATCGCGATGGCGCTCGGGACCAGCGCCGGCCGGCTGGCCTCGGTCGCGATCGCCCTGCTGACCGGCCGGCGGATCGCGATGGCCATGCGCAGCGTCGAGACGTCGGCGGGTGATGTGCTGGTGATCGCGGCCCGCGGCCTGTGGTCGGCGGCGCTGCAGTTGGCCTCGGCGGTGTGCCGGCACTATTGGCCCCTGGCGTTGTTCGCGGCGCTGACATCGCGCCACTGCAGACGCGTCGTGGTGGTCGCGGCGGTCATGGACGGCGTGGTGGACTGGCTGCGCCGCCGAGACGCCACCGACGAGGATGCCGAACCGATCGGTCTGCTGACCTACCTGCTGCTCAAGCGCGTGGACGACCTGGCCTACGGTCTGGGCCTGTGGTGGGGCGTGTTCCGGGAACGCAACCTGCGCGCGCTCAAGCCGCAGATCCGCAGCTAGTGCCGCGCGCTCGGTTGGCCGGCGTGCGGGACGGCCGGCCCCGGCCCCTCTCGCTCGCCGGATGTGTTGGTTACGACGGGATTTCCAGCTGCTCCGGTGCGTGTCACCCGATGCCGGTCGCGGCTGGTCCCGGTTACCCGCCGTCGTGACCGCAACGGCCCCGCACAGCGACGTGCTGATCGTCGGTGCGGGCAGCGCCGGTTCGGTGGTCGCCGAGCGCCTGTCCGCCGACTCGGGCTGCACCGTCACCGTCCTCGAGGCGGGGCCGGCGCTCGCCGACCCGGCGCTGCTGGCGCTGACCACCAACGGGATGCAGCTGCCGATCGGCGCGGGCAGCCCGCTGGTGCAGCGCTACCAGACCCGCCTGACCGATCGGCCCGTGCGCCGGATGCCGATCGTGCGCGGCGCCACGGTCGGCGGTTCGGGTGCGGTCAACGGGGGTTACTTCTGCCGCGGGTTGCCGCGCGACTTCGACCGGGCGGCAATACCCGGCTGGACATGGTCGGACGTCCTCGGTCATTTTCGCGCCATCGAGACGGACCTGGATTTCGACGGTCCCGCCCACGGGGACAGCGGGCCCATTTCCGTTCGGCGCACCCGGGAGATGGCGGGCGCCACGGAACTGTTCATCGCCGCCGCGCAGCGCGCCGGGTTTGCGTGGATTCCAGACCTCAATGACGTTGGGCCAGGTCAAGTTTCGGGAGTAGGTGCCGTCCCGCTCAACATCGTCGACGGCGTGCGCAAGGGGTCCGGCGCGGGGTTCCTGGTCCCGGCACTGGGCCGGCCGAATCTCACGCTGCTGGACCGGACGCGCGCGGTGCGACTGCGATTCGCCGGCACCAGTGCGGTCGGTGTCGACGCAATCGGCCCGCAGGGCCCGCTGACGCTGCCGGCGAGGCGAATCGTGTTGTGCGCCGGCGCCATTCAGTCGGCACACTTGCTGATGCTCTCGGGTATCGGAGACGAGGCGTCGTTGCGGGCCGCCGGAGTGCCGTTGGTGGCGGCGCTGCCGGTGGGGCGGTCCTGCAGCGATCACCCGGAATGGGTGCTCCCGACCGATTGGCCTGTCGTGCCGGGTCGGCCCGTGCTCGAGGCGGTGCTGAGCACCAACGACGATATCGAGATCCGGCCCTACACGGGCGGATTCGTTGCCATGACCGGTGACGGCAGCGCCGGCCATCCCGACTGGCCACACATCGGGGTGGCGCTGATGCGGCCGCGGGCCCGCGGGACCCTAACCCTGGTCTCACCGGATCCCGGCGTACCCCCTCGCATCGAGCACCACTACGACAGTGAGCCCGACGACGTCGCGGCGCTGCGCCGGGGCAGCGAACTGGCCCGCGAATTGGCCAGTGCGGCAACCTCTGTCGGGGAGCCCCTTTGGTCGACGTCGCAGCATCTGTGCGGCAGCGCCCCCATGGGCACCGACGACGACCCACACGCCGTCGTCGATCCCCGGTGCCGGGTGCGCGGGGTGGGCAATCTGTGGGTGATCGACGGTTCCGTGCTGCCGACGATCACGGGTCGTGGCCCGCACGCCACCATCGTGATGCTGGGCCACCGCGCGGCCGAATTCGTCGGTTGAGCCACCGCGGGCGCGCCGCGTGAGGCGCGCCGACTACTCCGCGACGGTGTTCCAGTGCGCCGCGGGCGCCGCCGCCACCGCCGTCTCCTCGCGCGCGGCAGCAGCGGGGGCCGCCGCCGGGGAATACGGCGGCGTCGCCGGGGAGTAGGCCGCCGAGGCGGCCGCGGCTACCGGCGTGCCCGTGCCGACCGGCATCGGCGGCATCGTCGCCGGGGCGACGGCAGACGCTTCCGCCTGCGCCGCAGCCGGCGCGCTGACGGCCAACGGCACGTCCGCCGGCTCCGCGGCCGTCGGCGCCGCAGCGTACGCGGGCGTCGGGGTCTGCATCGGCGGGGCGGGCGCGCTTGCCGACACCGCCGAGGCCGCCGGAACGGCCGAGATCGCCGCGCCGGGCGCCACCGCCGCCGCGGAAGGCGGCGCAACCGCGGTCGCCAGGGGCGCCACCGGGGCGGCCGGCGCGGTCCCGCCGGCCAGGCTCGCCGTCGCCGACGGCACCGCAGCGGCCGCCGAAGCCGCCGGCGCGGCCGTGCTCATCACCGGCTGGGCGTGCGACAGGGCCTGACCGGACTGGTTGACGGCGGTGCTCAGCATGCCCTGGTGAGCCGTTTGCAGAGGCGAGGCGTTGGCCGCCTCGGTGATGGCATATTGCGCGGCGCCGCTGTTCATCAACTGCACGAACTGGTCGTGAAACGCCGCGGCCTGGGCGCTGAGTAGCTGGTAGGCCTGTGCGTGCGCGTCGAACAGCGCGGCGATGCTCGCCGAGACTTCGTCGGCACCGGGCGGGGTCACGCTCGACGCCGGGCCCATCGCCGCCGCGTTCGCCGAGCCGATGGTCGAACCGAGATGGCCCAAGTCGGCGGCCGCCGCCGTCACCTGCTCCGGTGCCGCGATTACGTATGACATGTCACTTCCCCCGTGTGTCGAATCGCGTCCTAACGGATGGTATCCCGCAACCCGGGTTCCGCGGGGGCTTTTGGGCCGACCATACCGGCCGGTGCCCACACTGTCGACCTATTCGCAGGCAATCCCGGGGTACCCGGCCGCGCCCAGGAAAGGGCGGGCCGCGCCTGCAAACCGTTGCCGGGGCGGGCGCGACCCGCCGGTGAGGGTGACGACGTTCATGCTTTCCACGTAGATGGCCACGACGAGTGGCGATGCGCGCGCTGGAATGCGTCAGGCGCGAACAATGCGTCGCAAAAAGCGTGGACGGCACGACGCCGTGTCATGGACCTGGTTGTCATGAATCAGCCTTCGCCGGTCACCTCCCTTCGCTCGCTGATGCGACTACGCCGAGCGACCATGCGCGGTGGCAAGGGCCCGGCCCGACCCGGCGGCCGCCGGGCAGGTCGATGGGTGAGTCCGATACCGGGACAAGCGAATCCCGGAACGGTCCGCCGTCAATCAACATCACATTCACCCCAAATCGCCGAGATGATCTGCAGTTGTCGATATAGATTTGTGTTACCAGAAAAGTGAGATCCGTGCAAGAGGCCGCACGGCGGCGCGGGCGCCGGTCGGGCGCGACACCGTTCGACGCGGTCTTCGACAGCCCGGAGGCCGCCGAGCTGGGGGAGGTGGACCGGTCCCGCGCCATCGCCCTGCTGACCGGCGCTGGTGCTGGGCCGGCTGAGCACATTGCCCGATTTCGACACAGCGACCGCGCCCGCGCGGCCGTCGACGGGTTCCTGCACGTGCAGCGCGCGCACAGCCGCGCCGGCGTGGCGAGCGCGGAACCGGCGGGTGACTGAGCCGCCTCCGGTCGGCCCCGCCCGGAGGCGGCCTCCCGGCCCGCGAACACGCCGCTGACCGGCGCGCGGGCGGGCCGCTGGTAGCGTTCCCGCGAGGCGTGCCCGGGATTGGGCCGGGGATTTTGCCCCGGGCCTGATCTGAGGCATACTGTTCGGGTTGCCTTGCGCCAGGTTTTCGCCTGGCCGGGCATACGACCAGCGCCCGAACGGGCGCGTCCGGTCCCATCCTTGAGTGCGACTAAATCGGCCGTGCACGAGGCTGCGTGCGGGTGACACACCCGACCGCGGGGGTCGGTGGACCACGACAGGTAAACAGCGGCGCAGCATCCGGCGCGACGCTAGGCCGGCCCGGAGATCGGGCGGCCGAGCTGCGCGCCGGAGGGCACCAGGTCCGGACATCGGACCTCAAAGCGAACGAGGCCCGGACACGGGCTTCACGAGGGAATCAGGTAGGGAGAGGCGTGGCGGGACAGAAGATCCGCATCAGGCTTAAGGCCTACGACCACGAGGCCATCGACGCGTCGGCGCGCAAGATCGTCGAAACCGTCGTCCGCACGGGTGCCAGCGTCGTAGGGCCGGTGCCGCTGCCGACCGAGAAGAACGTGTATTGCGTCATCCGCTCTCCGCACAAGTACAAGGACTCGCGGGAGCACTTCGAGATGCGTACGCACAAGCGGTTGATCGACATCCTCGATCCGACGCCGAAGACCGTTGACGCCCTGATGCGCATCGACCTTCCGGCCAGTGTCGACGTCAACATCCAGTAGGAGATCCAGAGCTCATGGCAAGAAAAGGCATTCTGGGTACCAAGCTCGGGATGACGCAGGTGTTCGACGAGAACAACAGGGTCGTGCCGGTGACCGTGGTCAAGGCGGGCCCGAACGTGGTGACGCGCATCCGCACCCCGGAGCGCGACGGCTACAGCGCCGTGCAGTTGGCCTATGGCGAGATCAGCCCCCGCAAGATCAACAAGCCGGTGACCGGCCAGTACGCGGCCGCGGGCGTCAACCCGCGCCGGTATCTGGCCGAGTTGCGGCTCGATGACGCCGAGGCGACCGCCGACTACGAGGTCGGCCAGGAGCTGACGGCCGAGATCTTCGCCGACGGCGCCTTCGTCGACGTGACGGGGACCTCGAAGGGTAAAGGGTTCGCCGGCACGATGAAGCGGCACGGCTTCCGCGGGCAGGGCGCCAGTCACGGCGCCCAGGCGGTGCACCGCCGCCCCGGGTCCATCGGCGGCTGCGCCACCCCCGCGCGGGTCTTCAAGGGCACGCGCATGGCCGGCCGGATGGGCAACGACCGGGTGACGGTCCAGAACCTGGTGGTGCACAAGGTTGATACCGAGAACGGCGTGCTG
>NZ_JBYCLG010000009.1:0-10862 GCF_057473785.1 Mycobacterium sp. TH-M103 | reverse complement strand
AAGCTGCCCTCGCTCTCATCCTCCTGGCTTGCGGACCGGTCACCCTCGAACTCCCATACCACACCAGGGGCCACCCACATTCATGTCAATAGAGCCGAAAGTTCGACCCCGCCCCAACTCCGTCGATCGGCCCGAAAAGGGGGTGACTACCGGTGTCCCCCGATCGGGGGACACCGCGCCCGGCTCTTGTGACATAGTCGTGGGTTCGCTGACCTGGGGTTTTGGGCGCAACGCCGTGCCCTGCTTACGTTTTGGACTGGGTAAAGGTTCAAGACGAGCATGGAGGTACGGCGTTGCGCAATTCCAGGGTATTCGCGGCGGGCCTGGGGAGCCAGAACATGGTGATCGAGGACGTGGTGATCGATGTCGAGACCACGCGCGGGAAGACCCCGACGAGCAGCGAGGTGCTGGTGTTGTCGGTGCGTCCCAAGGCATCGCAGGCGGGCCGATGCTCGCGGTGCCGAAGGCGCTGCCCGGGCTATGACGGCGGCGACGACCTACGGCGGTGGCGGACCCTCGACGTGGGCACGACGAAGGCGTATCTCCAGGCTGTGGTGCCGAGGGTGCAATGCCGCGAACACGGGGTGGTGGTGGCGCATGTGCCGTGGGCGCGCCCTGGTGCCCGTCACACCTGGGCATTCGAAGACACCTGCGCCTGGCTGGCCGCGCATACCGCGCTCAGCGTGCTCACGGTGCTGCTGCGGATTGCCTGGCGCACCGTGGCGGCGATCGTCACGCGGGTGGTCGCCGACGGCCGCGACACCAACGACCTGTTATCGGGGCTGGTCAGAATCGGTATCGACGAGATTTCCTTTCGCAAGGGGCAGCGTTTTCTCACGGTGATCGTTGACCACGGGACGGGCCGGCTGGTGTGGGCGGCCGAGGGGCGCAACCAGGAAACCCTGGGCAAGTTCTTCGACCAACTGGGTGAGCAACGCGCCGCATTGTTGACCCACGTCAGCTGCGACGGCGCGGAATGGATTCATGCTCTGGTGCGACAACGGGCGCCGCAATCGGTGATCTGCCTGGATCCGTTCCACGTAGTGGCCTGGGTACTCAAGGCGCTGGATAAGGTACGCGTGCGCACCATGACCAAGGCGGGGGTCCGCGATCGCCACGCCCTGTGGGCAACCCGTAAGAACCCGGCCGACCTTACCTGCGAGCAGCGCACCAGCCTCGCCGAAATCGCGGTCACCAACCGCGCCCTGTACCGGGCATACTTGCTTAAAGAGCAACTGCGAGAGGTCTTTCGAGTCAAAGGCGCACAGGGGCGGGAGCTACTGGCCGGGTGGCTGTCGTGGGCGTCGCACTCGCGTATCCCCGAGTTCGTCGCGCTCGCGCGCAGTATCCGCCGCTACCGCGACCTGATCTGCAACACACTCGATCACGGGCTGTCCAACGCCCGGTCCGAAGCCACCAACACTCACCTGCGAGCATTGACCAAGCGCTCCTACGGATTTCACAGCCCCAACGCGCTGATAGCCATGGCCATGCTCACCCGAGGCGGCCTGTGCCCCCAGCTACCCGGGCGGGCAGCATGAATCCCACCCACGGAAACGTCAGTAGATCCCCACGCCCTCAGTCGTCGCGTCCAGTGGACGATGACAGCAGTTTCTCGGCGGCGGTGTAGGGATCGTCGTGCCCGTCGACCACCGATTCCGCCAGCCGCTCGAGTTCCGGCCGGGCCCGCAGGCGCGACTGCGCCAGCGACAGGATCTGCGCCCTCGCCCGGGCCAGCCGGCGGGCGCGGTTGTCGCTGCGGCGATGGTCGTCGACGGCGGCCAGCAGATTCGCGATTCCCTCGCCGCGGGCGGCGACCAGGCTCACGATCGGGGCGTCGGTCTCGGCGCGCAGGTCCCGCACCGTCTGGTCGGCACCCTCGCGGTCGGCCTTGTTGACGACCACGATGTCGGCGACTTCCAGCACGCCGGCCTTGGCGGCCTGCACGGCGTCGCCCGCACCGGGATTGAGGATGACGACGGCAGGGTCGGCGACGGCGGCGATCTCGATCTCGGACTGCCCCACCCCGACGGTCTCCAGCAGCACTACGTCGTAACCGATGGCGGCGAGCAACCGCAGCGCAGCCGGGATGGCGGCGGCCAGCCCCCCGAGGTGGCCGCGGGTGGCCACCGAGCGGATCAACACGCCGGAGTCGTTGATGTGCGCGGCCATCCGGATGCGGTCGCCCAGCAGCGCACCACCGCTGAACGGCGAGGACGGGTCCACGGCCAGCACGGCGACTCGGGAGCCGCGTTCCCGGTAGGCGCCGACCAGGGCGGCGATCGTCGTCGACTTGCCCGCACCCGGCGGCCCGGTGACGCCTATGACGGGGACCGGGTGCGCGGCCGACGGGGGGCCGATGCTCGCCATCACCTCGTCGCGCTGCTCGCTCTCGACGAGGCTGAGCAGACGACCCGCGGCGCGCGGAGATCCGTTGCGCGCGCTCGCGATCAGCTCGGTGATGCTCACTTGTGCATTATGGCGCCGGGACCTCGATCACCGTCGCCGAACCCATGCCGCCGCCCGCGCACATCGCCGCCACACCGATTCCGCCGCCGCGGCGCCGCAATTCGTGCACGAGGGTGACCAGCATCCTGGCGCCGGTCGCCGCCACCGGATGCCCCAGCGAGCAGCCGCTGCCGCTGACGTTGACGGTGCCCGGGTCCAGCTCGAGCAACTTGACGGTGGCCACGCACATCGCCGCGAAGGCCTCGTTGATTTCGAACAGGTCCACATCCATTATCGAAAGCCCTGCCCGGGCAAGTGCTTTCGGGATCGCATCGACCGGCGCCAAGCCGGTGATCGCGGGATCGACGCCGACCGACGCCCACGAGCGCACGGTGGCCAGCGCGGGCAGCCCGAGCTCGTGGCTGGCGATCGTCAGCACCGCGGCCCCGTCGTTGGCGCCGCAGGCGTTGCCGGCGGTGATCGAGAAACCCTCGATCTCGGGATGCAGCGGTTTGAGCGCGGCCAGCTTCTCCATCGTGGTGTCGCGGCGGGGGTGTTCGTCGACGGAGAACAACCCGTGCGGCGTCTCGATCGGGACGATCTCCTCGGTGAACCGGCCCTCGTCGATCGCGGCGATCGCGTTGCGGTGCGAGCGCAGCGCCCAGGCGTCCATCTCCTCGCGGCTCACGCCGGCCTTGACCGCGGCGTTCCAGCCTACGGTGATGGACATGTCCATGTTCGGGGCGTCGGGGCGGTCCGGGTGGGTCGGCGGGAACCAGTCGACCCACTCTCCGTCGACCGGGATCTGCGACCGCGGGGAGGTGGAGGCCGAATTCACCCCACCGGCGATGACGAGTTGGTCCATGCCGGCGCGCACGCTTGCCGCCGCGCTCTGCACCGCGGCCTGTCCGGCCGCGCAGTGCCGGTTGTTGGCCAGGCCCGGTACGTGGGACAGACCCGCCGTGATCGCCGCGTGGCGGGCAATGACGCCGCCGCCGTAGAGGCCCTCGCCGAGGATCACGTCGTCCACCCGCCCGGGATCCAGGTCCTTGGCCGCCTCGCACACCACGTGACGAGCGAGGTCGAACGCGCTGGTATCGCGCAGCGTGCCCTTGCGGGCGGTGCCGATGGGAGTGCGCAGGGCGGACACGATGACGGCTTCGGGCACGGGGGCTTCTCCAGGTCGGCAGACGTGAGAACGGTATTCTCTCTCTGCGAGAGTATCAGTTGCGCGGTGGGCCGCCGTCGCGCTCGGCTCGTCACCCTGCTGGGGCTTGAGATAGGAAGGGGACATGACGGCGCACGAAGGCCTGATCGCGGTCCCGGGCGGCAACGTGTGGTTCAAACGGACCGGGGGCGGTGCGGGCCGTCCCGTGCTGGTGGTCCACGGCGGCCCCGGGCTGCCGCACGACTACCTGAGGTCGCTGGAACGCCTGGCCGACGAGCGGGAGATCGTCTTCTGGGACCAACTCGGGTGCGGGCGCTCCGGGCGCCCGTCGAACACCGCCCTGTGGACGATGGAACGCTCGGTGGCCGAGATGGATTCGGTGGTGCGGGCGCTCGGCCTGAACGGCTTCCACATTTTCGGCAACTCCTGGGGCGGGATGCTGGCGCAGCAGTACGTGCTCGACGTGACCTCCGGGGCGGTCAGCCTCACCATCTCGAACAGCATCGCCTCCATACCGCGGTTTTCGGAGATGGTGGCCCGGTTGAAGTCCGAGCTGGACCGGGACACCCAATCCGCCATCGCACGCCACGAGGCCGCCGGCACCACGTCTTCGGCCGAATACCAGGCGGCGATCCGCACCTGGAACGAAACCTATTTGTGTCGCGTCCGGCCCTGGCCCACCGAGCTGCTGGACGCCTTCGCGGGCATGGGCGCCGAGATTTTCGAGACGATGTTCGGCGCCAGCGACTTCCACATCGTCGGGACCATCCGCGACTGGGACGTGCTGGACCGCCTCTCCGCGATCGCCCTGCCGACCCTGGTCCTGGCGGGCAGGTTCGACGAGTGCGCACCGGACCACATGCGGGAGGTGCACCGGCGCATCGCCGGCTCGCAGTTCGAGCTGTTCGAATCCAGCTCCCACATGCCGTTCATCGAGGAGCCCGACCGGTTCGACCGGGTGATGCGCGAATTCCTGCGCCGCCACGACGGCTGAGTTTCCGGCGCCGACCGCGCGAGAACGCTATTCTCGTCAACAGAGAGGATTGGTTGCGGGAAAGGAAAAGGCATGCAACTCGAAGGTAGCTCCGCGATCGTCGTCGGCGGCGCCGGCGGCCTCGGGGAGGCCACCGTCCGCCGGCTGCACGCCGCGGGCGCGCGGGTCGTCGTCGCCGATCTGGCCGACGAGAAGGGCAAGGAGCTGGCCGGCGAGCTCGGGGTGCGCTACGCGCGCACCGACGCCACCAGCACCGACGACCTCCAGGCCGCGATCGCCGAGGCGGAATCGCTGGGCCCGCTGCGCATCTCGGTCGACACCCACGGCGGCCCGGCGAGCGGGGGCCGTCTCGTCGGCAAGGACGGCTCGCCGCTGGACCTGGACGGCTTCAAGACGACGATCGAGTTCTACCTGACCGCGGTGTTCAACGTCATGCGCCTGTCCGCGGCCGCGATGGCGCGACAGGAGCCGGTCGACGGCACGCGCGGCGTCATCGTCAACACGGCGTCGATCGCCGGTTACGAGGGCCAGATCGGCCAACTGCCGTACGCGGCGGCCAAGGGCGGCGTGCTGGGCATGACCCTGGTCGCCGCGCGCGACCTGTCGCCGCTGGGCATCCGGGTGGTCACCATCGCCCCCGGCACGTTCCTGACACCCGCCTACGGCAAGAACGGCGATCAGCTGGAGGCGTACTGGGGCCCGCAGGTGCCCTTCCCCAAACGGATGGGCCGGCCCGCCGAGTACGCCACGCTGGTGCACAGCATCTGCGAAAACGATTACCTCAACGGCGAAGTCATCCGGTTGGACGGCGCGCTGAGATTCCCGCCGAAGTGACGCCCGGCTCTAGTTCTTGCCCGCCGCCAGCTTGGTGACGATCGAGCGGAAGTCGTCGGTCGTGAACGACTGGTGCTCGGCGGAGAGCGCATAGTCCAGGCTCGCCAGCACAGCGCGCTCCAAGTGGATGTTGAGCACCCGCTTGGTGCTCTCGACCGCCTGCTGGGGCAGCTCCAGGATCTTCTTGGCGGCGGTCACCGCCTCGCCGACGGGATCGGCCACCACGTGATTGGCCAGGCCGAGTTCCACTGCCCGCGCGGCGCGAATCCTGGTGCCCGTCAACGCGTATTCCTTGGCGAGCAGCAGGCTGATGTGCAGCGGCCAGGTGAGCGGCCCGCCGTCGGCGGCCACCAGGCCCACCTGCACATGGGGGTCAGCAAGGTAGGCGTCCTCGGCCATGTAGACGATGTCGCTCAACGCGACCAGGCTGCAGCCCAGGCCAACGGCGGGCCCGTTAACCGCCGCCACCACCGGGATTCGGCACCGCGCCATCCCCAGCACGATCTCGCGCCCGTCGCGGATGGTCTTGGCGCGCAGGGCGGCGTCCTCCGAGAGCTCCTTGAGATACGCGAAGTCGCCGCCGGCCGAGAACGCCCGGCCCGCCCCGGTGAGCACCGCCGCGCGGGCCGAGGCGTCGTCGGTCAACCGCTGCCACAGCCGCGCGAGGCCGACGTGCAGGTTGTCGTTGACCGAGTTGAGAGACTCCGGCCGGTTCAGCGTGATGATCCGCAACGCGCCTTCGGCACGGACCTCGATCTCGTCGGGCATGTCGTACACGTCAGACCCCTTCTATGGTCGTGACCCGCTTCACCCGGGCTTCGCCCGCGTTCGCGATCACTCCTACAATCCCAGGATTCGTGAAGCGATGATGTTCTTCTGTATCTGCGACGTCCCGCCCATCACGCTCTGCGCGCGGCTGTACAGGTAGGCGCCGAGCAGGTCGGGGTCGCGGGTGCCGGCGACCGCCAGCGCGGCATGGCCGACCGACTGCTCGACCCAGGTCATCAGCAACTTGTCGAGCGACCCCTCCGGCCCGTGCGAGACCCCGTCCAGCTGTTCGGACAGCCGCCGCCGGACGTGATGGGTCAGCATCTCCGACTGAACGGCCGCCCACGCGACCTCTTCGGACACCGAATCACCGCTGCGCGCCAAAAGGTTTCGCACCAGCTTGCCGTACCTGGCGGCGTAGCCGAGCGTGGACGGTTCGCGCTCGTGACCCACGACGGTCATGGCGACCGCCCAGCCGTCGCCGGGCGCGCCGACCATCCGGTCCACCGGCACCGTCGCGCCGTCGAAGAAGACCTGCCCGAACTCGTTGGTGACCCCACTGATCATGCGTAGCGGACGCTGTTGCACCCCGGGCTGTTTCATCTCGAGGATGAACGCCGACAGGCCCCGGTGGCGTTTGGCCTCGGGGTCGGTGCGAGCCAGCAGCAGGCACCAGTCGGCGACGTCGGAGTAGCTGGTCCAGATCTTGTGCCCGTCGATGACGTAGTTGTCGCCTTCGCGGCGTGCGGTGGTCGTGAGCGAGGCCAGGTCCGAGCCGGCGCCGGGCTCACTGAACCCCTGGCACCACCGCTCGGTCCCGTCGATGATGCCCGGCAGGAATCGCCGACGCAGCTCGTCGTTCGCGTGCCTGCCGATGCCGTAGATGAGATAGCCCACGCTGGGGCGCGGCGGGGCGCCGGCCCGGGCCAGCTCTTCGTCCACGATGACGTCGTAGACCGGCGGCAGATCCTGACCGCCGTACTCGCGGGGAAACGACAGCCCGAAGAAGCCCTCGTGGTAGAGGGCCTGGTGCCACTGGGCCTGGCGGGCCCAGTACTCGTCACCGGAGCTCGGAAAATCTCTGGCGTGCAACGAGAGCCAGCTTCGCAGCCGTTCGCGGAAGACCGCCTCGTCGGGTGAGTCACGAAAGTCCAAAGTCGATCTCCTTCAGCGCGACGGGCCACAGTTCGGTGGAGGTCAGCGCCCGGCGCAGGTAGACGTGCACCAGGCAGTCCCAGGTATTGCCGATGCCGCCGTGCACCTGGATCGCGGTCTCGCAGACGGTCCGGGCGGCGCGGGCGCAGTAGACCTTGGCGATCCGGGCGGCCCGGATGGCTTCGGCCGGCGGCAGTTCGTCGACCCCCCACGCGGCATACCGGGAGATGCTGACCGAACCTTCGATCAGGGCGAGGCTTTCGGCCAGCAGGTGCGCGACGGCCTGATAGGACCCGATCGCCTTGCCGTATTGTTCGCGGATTTTCGCGTAGTCGCAGGAGACGCCGTGCGCGCCCCGGGCGATTCCGACCAGATCGGCCGACGTGGTGGCCAGCGCGAGCGCCAGCCATCGTGCGGCATCGTCGTCGGAGATCTCGCCGAGCACAGTCGGCTCCCCCGTCAGACTCGCTTCGGCCCGGGTCAGATCCGCACCGGTGCGGGACTCGCCGGCCTCCGCCACCAATACGGTGCCGCTCGAGAGCATAAGGGCGCGTTCACATCCCCGCGCGTCGACGGCCCATCCGTCGCCACCTACCGTGGCTCCCCCACTGTCGGCACCGACGTGGCGGGCCAGATCGTCGGCCAGCACCGGCCCGAGGAAGGGCGCGTCGAGCAGGCGGCGCCCGAATTCCTCGGCGACGATGGCCACCTCGACACCGGACGCGCCGTCGGAGCGCAGCGCGCGCCATCCGGTCGCCGCAACCTGCCTGTCCAGGCGGGAGATTCGCCCATCGTCGTCGAGATCCTGGACCGACCCCGGCCCGAGGTCGTCGGCCAGCTTGGCGGCGGCGTCGCGCAGTTGCTGCTGTTCAGCTGTCAGACGTACATCCATGGCGCTCCTTGAGAACTCGGCGCAGTACCTTGCCCGAGGGCAGGCGCGGGATATCGGGCACGAACACGACGCGGCTCACGCGTTTGTAGGACGCTAGCCGCTGCTCGACCCGGTCGGTGAGTTCGGCGGCGACCGCCGCCGTATCTATGGGGGCGCACGCCGCGACGGCGGCGACGATGGCTTCGCCGTTGATCCCGTCCGGAACACCGAACACCGCGCAGTCCTTGACGGCCGGATGACCGTGCAGCACCGTCTCGACCTCGGCGGGGGCGACCTGGAAGCCGCGCACCTTGATCATCTCCTTGAGACGGTCGGTGATCCGCAGCCAACCGCCGGTGTCAAGCCAGCCGACGTCACCCGTCCGGTACCAGCCGTCGTGAAACGCCTCGGCGGTCGCCTCCGGCGGCAGGTACCCGGCCATCAACGAGGCGGAGCGGGCCTGGATTTCGCCGACCTCCCCCGGGCAGACCGGCTCGCCGGTGTCCATCGAGACCACCCGAACTTCCACCCCGGGCACCGGCCGCCCGACGGTGTCGAGGCGGGCCCCGTCGACCGGATTGCAGGCGATGACGGGCAGTTCGGTCGTGCCGTAGGCCGGCACCCAGCCCACGCCGGTGCGTCGGGTCACCGTTTCGGCGACGCTGACGGTCACCGGCGTGGCGCCCCACATGATGAAGCGCAGCGACGACAGGTCGTAGGACTCGAGCCGGGGGTGCGAGGCGATCGCCAGCGCGATGGGAGCGACCGCCATTTCCACTGTGATGCGGTCGTTTTCGATGTGGTACAGCATGGTGTCGACGTCGAATCGCGGATGCAACCGGATCTGGGTACCGGCCCGCAGCGCGGTGACGATGTTGAGCAGGCCGAGGATGTGGGACGGCGGCGTGACGACCTGGATGCGGTCGCGGCCGGTCAGCCGCAGCGCCCGGCGCCAATGCCCGACGGCCTCGTCCAGCGCGGCGTGGGTGTGCCGGACCGCCTTCGGCAGGCCGGTGGTGCCCGAGCTGAAGACCAGGACCGCGTCGGCGGGGGGCGGCAGCGCCCGGGCGACCGGCTCGGTCGGGGTGATCGGTTCGTCCAGATGCAGCATCGGCATCAGGCCGGCCAGCACGGGATGGTCACCGACGGCGTGCGCCGGGCCGGCCAGCGCGAGTGCGTGGTCGACCTCGTCGCGTTTCCACGCGGGACTCACGAGCACCGCGGTAGCACCCAGCCGCCAGATCGCCAACAGCGCGGCGACGAATTCCGGGCGATTGGATGACATCACCGCGACCCGCCGGCCCGCGGCGACACCCCTTTTCTCGAGTGTGGCGGCCAGGCCGGCGGCCAGCGCGTCGAGTTGCGGCGCGCTGAAGCGCCGCTCCTCGAACACGAGCGCTGCCGGCTCGGTCACGTCCGTTCCTTCCAGCAGTCCGACCGTCGGAGAGAGGATCCTATCGGCTGACGAGAATAGTATTCTCTATACTGAAGAACGCAAGTACGGGAGGGACGGTCATGGCGACGGTCACCGCGATCACCGAGGACACAGTGACGAATCCAGCATCAAACGGTGCCGAGCCGGGCACGGTGACGATCCACCTCGACCGCAAGAAGGTGTCGGTGCCGCGGGTCCCCGGCGAGACGCTGCTCGAAAGCGCGCGGCGAGCCGGCCTCGAGCCGCCGTTCAATTGCGAGGCCGGCAACTGCGGCACCTGCATGGCCAGGCTCGTCGAGGGCCACGCGACCATGCGGGTCAACGACGCGCTCGAAGACGACGAGGTGGCCGAGGGGTACATCCTGACCTGCCAGGGCGTGCCCGACACACCGTCGGTCACGGTCCACTACGAATAATCCGGAGAGGCGGCAGTTCATGAACGCCGACGACCTGATCCTGGTGAGCATCGATGACCACGTCGTCGAGCCCCCGGACATGTTCCTGCGCCACGTGCCCGGCAAGTACAAGGCCGAGGCCCCGGTCGTCGTGACCGACGACAAGGGCGTCGACCAGTGGGTGTACCAGGGCCGGCCCCAGGGCGTCAGCGGCCTGAACGCCGTGGTGTCGTGGCCCGCCGAGGAATGGGGCCGCGACCCGGCCGGTTTCGCCGAGATGCGCCCCGGCGTCTACGACGTCCACGAGCGCGTGCGCGACATGAACCGCAACGGCATCCTGGCCTCGATGTGCTTCCCGACGTTCACCGGGTTCTCCGCGCGCCACCTCAACATGCACCGCGAGGAGGCCACCCTGGTGATGGTGTCGGCCTACAACGACTGGCACATCGACGAATGGGCCGGCTCGTATCCGGACCGGTTCATCCCGATCGCCATCCTGCCGACTTGGAACCCGCAGGCCATGTGCGCCGAGATCCGCCGGGTCGCGGCCAAGGGCTGCCGCGCGGTGACCATGCCCGAACTGCCGCACCTGGAAGGGCTTCCGAGCTACCACGACGACGACTATTGGGGCCCGGTCTTCTCGGCCCTGTCCGAGCAGAACGTGGTGATGTGTTTGCACATCGGCACCGGCTTCGGGGCGATCAGCATGGCGCCCGACGCGCCGATCGACAATCTGATCATCCTGGCCACCCAGGTTTCGGCGATGTGCGCCCAGGACCTGCTGTGGGGCCCGG
>NZ_JBYCLG010000008.1:0-13590 GCF_057473785.1 Mycobacterium sp. TH-M103 | reverse complement strand
GCCGCAGGCGCCCAGCGCGCTGGACAGCACATGTCCGCGCTCGGTGGTCACCGCGCCGCCGGACGCGTTGCCCAACGGCATCGGGATGTCGACGTGTTGGCGGCTCGGCCAGAGTAAGACCGCACCGACGAGCACGGCCACCCCGATGCCGACCAGCAGCCCGACCACGATCTTGGCCGGCAGCGGGCCCAGCGGCGACGGGCCGCGCGACACGTCGTTTGAGTGGTGGTGCGGGTGTACGTGCGTCACCCGCACCACGTTAGAGGGGCCTACTGCCGGTAGGCGGCCAGGAAGTTGCCCAGCCGCTCGATCGCCGCGGCGAGGTCCCGGGCCCACGGCAGCGTCACGATTCGCAGGTGATCCGGTGCGGGCCAGTTGAAGCCGGTGCCCTGGGTGACCAGGATCTTCTCCTGCAGCAGCAGGTCGAGTACCAGCTGCTCGTCGTCGGCGATGTCGTAGACCTCGGGGTCCAGCCGCGGGAATGCGTACAGCGCGCCCTCGGGCTTCACGCAGGACACCCCGGGGATCTGGTTGAGCTTCTCCCAGGCGACGTCGCGCTGCTCGAGCAGCCGGCCGCCCGGCAGCACCAGGTCCTCGATGCTCTGGTGGCCGCCGAGGGCGACCTGGATCCCGTGCTGGGCGGGCACGTTGGGGCACAGCCGCATGTTGGCCAGCAGGCTGATGCCCTCGATGAAGCTGCCGGCGTGGTCCTTGGGCCCGGTGATCGCCAGCCAGCCGGCCCGGTAGCCGGCGACCCGGTAGGCCTTGGACAGGCCGTTGAACGTCAGGCACAGCATGTCGGGCGCGAGCGTGGCCACGTTGATGTGCTGGGCGTCGTCGTAGAGGATCTTGTCGTAGATCTCGTCGGCCAGCAGTAGCAGTTGGTGCTTGCGCGCCAGGTCGACCATCCGGGTGAGGACCTCGCGGCTGTACACCGCGCCTGTCGGGTTGTTCGGGTTGATCACCACCAGCGCCTTGGTGCGCTCGGTGATCTTGGATTCCAGGTCGGCGAGGTCGGGCTGCCAGCCCTGCGTCTCGTCGCACAGGTAGTGCACGGGCGTGCCCCCCGCCAGTGACGTCGACGCCGTCCACAGCGGGTAGTCCGGCGACGGGATCAACACCTGGTCGCCGTTGTCGAGCAGGGCCTGCAGCGTCATCGTGATCAGCTCGGAGCACCCGTTGCCGAGGTAGACGTCGTCGACGTCGAACCGGGGGAAGCCCTCGACCAGCTCGTAGCGGGTCACCACCGCGCGCCGCGCGGGCAGGATGCCCTGCGAGTCGGAGTAGCCCTGGGCGTAGGGCAGCGCCTGGATCATGTCGCGCATGATCACGTCGGGCGCCTCGAAGCCGAACGGCGCCGGGTTGCCGATGTTGAGCTTGAGGATGCGGTGCCCCTCGGCCTCCAGCCGCGCGGCGTGCTGGTGTACCGGGCCGCGGATCTCGTAGAGGACGTCCTGCAGCTTGGACGATTGCGCGAACACCCGTTGCCGGTGATGGCCGCTGGTGTGCACGGGCAGCTGGTGGGTTGTCACCCCACTATGGTGCCATCACTGTCCACCGATATTTTGCTGACCGACGCCAAACGGGTGGTCAGCGCTTTCCGGGCGGACGGGCGCCGCGGGCGATGCCCAAGCCTTTGACGGGCGCTGCAGGAGGCGCCTGGTCGTCGCCGCTCTGTTTTGCCGGCTCGGATTTCGGCGCGGCCTCCGGCTCGGCTTCCGCGGTCTCGGGAGCCTTCTGTGGCGCCTGGGCCGGGGCCTTCTTCGCGCCGGGCCGCTTGGCGCCGGCGGCGATACCCAGGCCCTTGACAGGCGCGGCGGGCGCGGCCTCGGCTTTCGGCTCCGCCTGTTCGGGCGCCTGTGCGGCGGGGGCGGCCTTCTTGGCGCCGGGCCGCTTGGCGCCGCCAGCAATGCCCAGGCCTTTAGCGGGTGCGGGCGCGGCCTTCTCCGGCTCGGCGGCGGGCTCCTCGGCTTTGGCCGGCGCCTGCGCGGGTGCGGCAGGCGCGGCGGGCTCGGGCTTGGGCTTGGGCTTCGGCGCGGCCTTCGCCGCGGCTTCGGCGGCCGCACCCTTGGCCGGCAGCGTGGCCTTGTCGTACTCGAGCGACCCGAGCAGGATCTGCGCGACGTCCATCACCTCGACGCCCTGGCGGCCGGCCTCCTCCTGGCGGTCGTTGACGCCGTCGGTGACCATCACCCGGCAGAACGGGCAGGCGGTGGCGATGGTCGCGGCCCCGGTGGCCAGGGCCTCGTCGACGCGCTCGTGGTTGATCCGCTTGCCGATGTGCTCTTCCATCCACATCCGCGCACCGCCCGCGCCGCAGCAGAAGCTGCGCTCGGCGTGCCGCGGCATCTCGGTGAGGGTGGCCCCGGCGGCCCCGATGAGCTCGCGCGGCGCCTCGTACACCTTGTTGTGCCGGCCCAGGTAGCAGGGGTCGTGGTAGGTGATGTCCTGGGACACGGGGGTGACCGGGACCAGCTTCTTGTCGCGGATCAACCGGTTGAGCAGCTGGGTGTGGTGCAAGACCGTGTAGTTGGCGCCGAGCTGGCGGTACTCGCGGCCCAGGGTGTTGAAGCAGTGCGGGCAGGTGACGACGACTTTGCGGTCGACGGTCTCCACGCCCTCGAACACCCCGTCCAGGGATTCGACGGCCTGTGCCGCCAGTTGCTGGAACAGGAACTCGTTGCCCGAGCGGCGAGCGGAGTCGCCATTGCAGGACTCGCCGGCGCCCAGCACCAGGTACTTCACCCCGGCGATCGCGAGAAGTTCGGCGACGGCCTTGGTGGTCTTCTTGGCCTTGTCGTCGTAGGCGCCCGCGCAGCCCACCCAGAACAGGTACTCATAACCGTCGAAGCTCTCGACGTCCTGGCCGTAGACGGGGACGTCGAAGTCGACCTCGTCGATCCAGTTGGTGCGGTCGGCGGCGTTCTGCCCCCACGGGTTGCCCTTGGTTTCCAGGTTCTTGAACAGCGTGGACAGCTCGGAGGGGAACTCCGACTCCATCATCACCTGGTAGCGGCGCATGTCGACGATGTGGTCGACGTGCTCGATGTCGACCGGGCACTGCTCGACGCAGGCCCCGCAGGTCACACAGGACCACAGCACGTCGGGGTCGATCACGCCGCCCTGTTGCTCGGTGCCGACCAGCGGGCGGGCGGCCTGCTCGGGCCCGTGGCCGGGCACCCGGCCGAACCCGGACTCGGGGACGTGGTGGCCCTCTTCGTGGACCGATTCGAGGTCCAGGCCCTCGAGCGGCTCGGCGGTCTTCTCGCCCAGGATGTAGGGCGCCTTGGCCATCCAGTGATCGCGCAGGTCCATGATGACGAGCTTCGGCGACAGCGGCTTGCCGGTGTTCCACGCCGGGCATTGCGACTGGCAACGCCCGCACTCGGTGCAGGTCGCAAAGTCCAGCATGGCCTTCCAGCTGAAGTCCTCGATCTTGCCGCGGCCGAATCGCGCGTCGTCGGGCGGGTTATCGAAGTCGACCGGCTTGCCGTTGTATTCGACCGGCTGCAGCGGGCCCAGCGCGTCCGGCAGCCGCTTGAAGATCACGTTGATCGGCGCCGTGAAGATGTGCAGGTGCTTGGAGTGCAGCACGATGATCAGGAACGCCAGCATGACCGCGATGTGCGCGAGCAGCGCCGTCGTCTC
The DNA here is from genome assembly GCF_057473785.1 of Mycobacterium sp. TH-M103. Lineage (NCBI taxonomy): Bacteria > Bacillati > Actinomycetota > Actinomycetes > Mycobacteriales > Mycobacteriaceae > Mycobacterium > Mycobacterium sp. TH-M103. Next base: position 9,942 of record NZ_JBYCLG010000008.1, on the reverse strand, counting down.
GATGATCTCGTTGGCGGGCTGGCCCAGTGGGCGCAGGATCGCCCCGAACAGCTGCGACAGGAACGCCCCCTTGCCGTAGGGCAGGGTCCCGTTGTTGACGGCCGAGCCGCGGACCAGCGCGTAGGTCCAGATGACGTTGAAGATCATGAACAGGACCAGCCAGGCGCCGCCGTTGTGCGAGCCGTAAAACCTCGAGCTGCGCCCGATCTCGCGCGGGTTGCGCATGGTGCGGATGATCGCGAAGGTCGTGATGCCGAGGAAGACTGCGGTGGCGAAGAAGTCCTGCAGGAAGCCCAGGGCGTCCCAGCGGCCGATGATCGGGATGTGGAAGTTGGCCTGGAACAGGAAGCCGTAGGCCTCGATGTAGACCGTGAGCAGGATGAAGAATCCCCACATGGTGAAGAAGTGCGCCAGGCCGGGGATCGACCACTTCAGCAGGCGGCGTTGCCCGAAGACCTCGGAGAGCTCCGTCCAGACCCGCTGGCCAGGGTTGTCGGTGTGGCCGGGGGCCGGCCGCCCGGCCGTCGTGAGCTTGAACAGCCACCAGACCCGTCGTAGGGCCAGGGCGGCCACGACCAGCGTCATGCCCATGCCCACGGTCAATCTGATGAGCATCTGTGTGGTCACAGAGGATCTCCCCAATGCATCGTTAGTTCAGCCCGCGTGATTTGCCTGCTTAGCCCTGCTCATAGTTGCATCCCCGGCGCTTTCGACGCGAGAAAGGGTGCCCTAACCTAGGGTTGTTCGGTGCCCCTGGCCTGCGGTGCAGACCCGGCCGGGGCCGGTGCCGCCGACGCCCGGCCGCCTCAAAAACCTCGGGCAGGGTGGGGCCGGTCGGCGTGACGGGCGGCAGGGTCACCGTTTCCTGGAGCGCGGTGCTCGTCAGCCCCCGAAGGGGGGCTGGAGCCGGGGAAACGGCAGCTCGCGGGTGGTCGTGGGCGGCGGGGTCGTGGTCGCCTGCGAGGTCGTGCTGGGCGCCGTCGTCGTCGTGGCGGTGGTCGTCGGGGCCGGGGTGGTGGTTGCGGTGGTGGTCGGCGGCGCGCTGGTGGTGGTGGTGGCGGCGGTGGTCGTCGTCGTCGTCGGCGGCGCGCTGGTGGTCGGCGCGGCAGAGGTGGTCGTCGGCTCGGTAGACGGGGGCGGTGGCGGGATGACCGTCACGGTGGGGCTGTTGTTCGGCCCGGTCACGGTCACGGTCTGCGGCGTCGGCGGGGGCGCCGACGGGCTCGGTTTGCTCCGGCCCAGGGTGAGCGCCAGCAGCACCGCGACCAGCACGGCGGCGCCCGCTCCGACCAGGCTCAACACGAGCGCCGTGCGTTTGTACCACGGCAGCGGCCCGTCCTGCCCGGCGTCGTCGCGCGGCTCGCGACCGTAGCCGCCGGTGTGCTCGGGACCGCTGTAGGGGACGAAGTCTTCCTCGTCGGCGTCTTGCGACCAGGCCACCGGTTGGCCGTCCGGGTTGCCCGCGTCCGCCGCGGCGGTCCGGGCCGCCTGGGTCAAGTCGTCGGGGGCGGCACCGACCATCTCGGTGGGGTTCTCGATGGCCGCCGCGGCCGCGGTCGGAGGCCCCGCCGACGCCCGCTGCTCGCCGAGCAGTGCGGCGCCGATCGCGGCGCTGTAGCCGGGTTGCGGCGCGGCCAGGACCGGCAACCGCAGCCGCCCCGACAGTCTCGTGGTGATCAGCGGAATCGCGGCGCCGCCGCCCACGATCGCCACGCTGGCCACCTGCGACCGCGCAACCCCGTTGCGTTGCAACACCTCTTCGACGGTGTCGAGGACGCGGTCCAGCGGTTCGGAGATGAGCTGGTCGAACTCGGTGCGGGTCAGCCGGACCTCGTCGCCGGACGCTCCCGGAACCCCCGGGATGATGGCCGCCGTGGCCGCCGACAGTTGTTCCTTGGCGCGTCGGCATTGGCCGAGCAGGCGGCCCGGTGACTCCATCCGCGTGGTGGCGTCGGGATCGGGCGCGGTCCCCCGCACGTGCTGAAGGACGAGCCGGTCGATCGCGTCGCCGGAGAAGTCGGCGTAGCGCAGCGACGGCGCGAGCTGGCGGAAGTTCGATCCCGCATCGCTGAGCGTGATGCTGGTGCCGCCGGCCCCGAAGTCGCAGACGACGACGACCCCGTCGGCCGGCAGCCCCGGCCCGGCGCGCAGCGCCGCGAGCGCCGCGGTGGCGTCGGACACCAGCATCGGCGGCACGCCGCCGGCCGCCAGGTCCGGCTGGGCGAAGAACTCCTCGCGCAGCGCGGTGGACTGCGCCTCGGACCAGTACGCCGGCACCGCGACGGTGATCGGGGTCCCGGAGCCCACGGTGCGGGCCATCGCCTCGATCGCCTCGACCGTGAGCACCTCGCCGAGGTACTTCGTCCCGTCGGCCGCCACCAGCGGAGTCCGGTCGCCGACGCGTTCGACGAATCCCCGCAGCACCAGTCCGGGCTCGGTGAGGTTCGGGTTCTCGTCGGGCAGACCGACCTCGGTCGCCCGCTGCTCGTAGAGCGTCACCACGGGGCTGCGGCGCACCGAAGCGCCACCCGGGTGGGCCGCGACCAGGTTCGCCACCCCGATCGACAACCCGAGCGACTCGCTCATCTGGCACACCTTCGTCCGTTGTCAGCCGCCCCGCCGCGGATTGCAGCGAGTCTAAGGGCGCCGGCGCGCTGCGGCCCCGGTGACGCGGCGGTGCGTGCTCAGGGCAGGCCGGGCGGCAGCGTGATCACCGTCGGAATCTCCGGGATGGTGATCACCGACGGCAGATGCGGCAGGTGGTGGTGCGGCGGCTCCGGCCGCTGCGTCGGCTCCTGGGCGGGATGCTGCACCGGGGGTGGCGGCGGCGCGGCCGAGCTGGACGGCGTCGTGGTGGTGGTCGTGTTGGTCGGCGTCGTGGTGGTCGTGGTGGTGCTCGTCGGCGAGGTGGTGCTGGTCGTGGTCGTGGTCGTCGACGGGGCGTTGCCGCCGCCCTGGTTGCCGCCGATCAGCTCGACAATGCCGAACACGATCAGCCCGATAAGGATCAGGACCAGCACGACCCAGCCCACCAGCATCGCGGGCCTGCGATACCAGGGCCTGGGCTCTTCGTCCTGGTCGAAGGAGTCGGGTTCCTGCGGCTGCCCGAATTGACCGGGCTCCTCCGGCGGGGTTTCGCTCCCCTCCGGGGGGTGTCCGCCCAAGCCCCAATTGGCATGCTCGGTCGGCTGGTTGTGGAAGTCGTCAGGTGGGCCGTAGCGTGCCACGGCAACGATGTTACTGACCCCGGGGCGGTTGTGGTCGCCGTCGCCCGGAAACGGCGGTGCTCAGAAGGTGTCGACCTTCTCTACGCTGACGAACATCCCGTGGCCGGTCTTGTCGTTGGTGAAGCGGGTGCCCTCGGGGGTGGCGTTGATCGTCCAGCCCTGCGCCGCGTAGGTCTTGTAGTCGATCGTGACGGTCGGGATGGCGCCCAGGTTGCCCAGCACCCACTGCACGGACCCGCCGGCGGTGATGCTGACGCCGTTGGCGTGCTCGCCGTCCTTGAGCGGGGAGTCGGTGAACGGCGCCTCGCAGCCGACGGTGTCCTTGTTGATCTGGCACCGGGTCTGACCGGACTTGGTCTCGATGAACACGTAGCCGTTGTCGTCGGGCGGCAGCGGGATGGCGCCCGACGGCGTGGTCGGTCCGGTCGGGGCCGGCAGGGCGGTGGCCGGCGGGGGCGACGACGGTGCCGGACCCGGCGTGGGAATGCTGGGCTCGACGGGCCCCGCGCCCGGCGCGGCGACCGGCCGGCCCTCGATGCTGGAACTGCAGCCGGACACCGGCACGGCGCTGACCAGCACGGGCGAGAGCAGCAGCGAACCTCCGGCCAGACCCCACCGCGCCTTCTGTGACAACCGCACGAGCTGCTCCCGAACATCTGAAATAGCGGACTTCAGATTATTCACCGAAGTCGCGCGGGCTACTGCGGTGACGCGCCCGTGGATGCGCGGGAATCGGCGCCGCGCAGCGCCTCGGCGGCCCGGTGGGCGGCGGCGACGATGCCCTGGTAACCGGTGCAGCGGCAGAAGTTCCCGGACAGGCCCTCGCGGATCTCGGCGTCGGTGGGCTCGGGGTTATCGCGCAGCAGCGCGGTCAGCGACATGACGAAACCCGGCGTGCAGAAGCCGCACTGCAGCCCGTGGCACTCCCGCAGCGCCGACTGCACGGGCGACAGTGCGCCGTCGGGCGAGGCGATGCCCTCCACCGTCGTCACCTCCGCGCCGTCCGCCTGCACCGCGAACATCAGGCACGCGCGCACCGCGGCACCGTCCAGGAGCACCGTGCAGGCGCCGCACGCCCCGTGCTCGCAACCCAGGTGGGTGCCGGTGAGCCCGCACCGCTCGCGCAGGAAGTCGGCCAGCGTCATGCGCGCCTCGACGCTTGCGCTGGTCGGGGTTCCGTTGACGTACAACCGGATCGGTTCCTCATGCATGGTGGGCCTGCGCTTCCTGTACGGCCTGGGTCCAGGCGCGCGCGGCCATGGCGGCTCCCACCTGGGTACGGTACGGTGCCGACCCCTGCAGGTCGGTCGGGATGTCGTCGAGCCCGCTCATCGCGGTCCGGCCGACGTCCCGGGGATCCAGCCCGCCGACCGGCTCGCCGAGCACCGCGGCCTCGGCCGCGGCCGCGCGCCGGGGCGTGGCGCCCAGGCCCAGCAACCCGATCGCGGCGCGGGACACCCGGTCACCGTCGTCGAGCTGGACCGCGACCAGCGCGCCCGCGATCGCGAAATCGCCGTGCCGGCGCGCGAATTCGTGCACCGCGAACCCGCACCTACCGTGCCACGACGGGAACCGCACACCGGTGAGCGCCTCGTCGGGGCCCATGGCCGTCTCCCACAGGCCGACGAAGAAGTCGGCGCCGGCGATCTCGCGGCGCCCGCGCGGCGAGGCCACCTCCAGCACCGCGTCCAGGGTGAGGGCCACCGCGGGGTATTCGCCGGCGGCGTCGGCGTGGGCGATCGACCCGCCCAGGGTGCCGCGGTTGCGGATCTGGAAGTGCCCGACGAACGGTGTCGCCCGGGCCAGCAGCGGAACCCCTTGGCGCACTATGGGATCGGCGCCCACCCTGGCCTCGGTGGTGCCCGCGCCGATCCACACCCCGTCACCCCGCCGCTCGATGCCCTGCAGTTCGCGCAGCCGGGAGATGTCGATCAGGTGGTCGAAGTAGGCCAGCCGCATCGACAGCATCGGCACCAGGCTCTGCCCGCCGGCGATGAGCTTGGCGTCCTCGCCCAGTTCGGCCAGCAGCCCGACCGCCTCGTCGGTGGTGTCGGGACGGTGGTAGGCGAACGACGCGGGCTTCACCGGTCCCTCCCGGCCAGCAGCGCGGCGATCGAGGCGGGGCTGGCCGGCAGCCGGGTGACCGTCACGCCCAGCGGTGCGAGCGCGTCGTTGATCGCGTTGATCACCGCCGGCACCGACCCGATCGCGCCGCCCTCCCCGGCGCCCTTGTAGCCGCCGGGTCCGGGGCCGGGTATCTCGACGTGCCCGAACTCGATGGCCGGAACCTCGGTGGTGGTCGGCAGCAGATAGTCGACGAACGTGGTGGCCAGCGGGTTGCCGTCGTCGTCGTAGCGCAGGTCCTCCAGCAACGCGCCGCCGATGCCCTGGACCGTCCCGCCCGCGATCTGGCCCTCCACGATCGCCGGGTTGATCATGGGCCCGACGTCCTCGCTGACGATGTAGCGCAGCAGGGTCACCTTGCCCGTTTCCACGTCGACCTCGCAGGTGCAGGCGTGGGTCGCGTTGGCCCACAGGATCGGGGCCGCGGCGACGTAGCGGGCGGTGGCTTCCAGTTCGGGGGACATCCCGGGCGGCAGCTGTTGAGGCGAGTAGTGCGCGAGGTAGGCCAGCTCGCCGAAGGTCACCTTCCGCGACGGGTCGCCGCGCACGATCGCGGTCGAATGCGCCAGTTCCACCTCAGATTCGGAGACCTTGAGCTGGTTGGCGGCCAGCGCCACGATCTTGGCGCGCAGCGCGGCCCCCGCCTGGGCGACGGCGCCGGCGGTCATCGGGCCGCTGCGGCTGCCCTGCGTGCCGGCCCCATACGGGGTGATCGCCGTGTCGCCCTGGATGGTGGCCACGTCGTCGATGTCGGCGCCCAGCGCGTCGGCGGCCAGCTGGATCACCGTGGTTTCCAGGCTGTTTCCGCTGGAGCCGCCGTTGACGTAGACGTTGATCCGGCCCGTGGGCTCCATGCGCATGGTGCAACCCTCGGTGGCCAGGTGCCCGGTCGCCGCGCCGGTCGGCTCGATGTAGGCCGAGAAACCCAGACCCAGGTAGCGGCCCTGCGCCAGCGCTTCGGCCTGCTCCTTGCGGAACCCTTCGTGGTCGAGGATTTTCACCGCCTGCTCGAAGGTCTCGATCGGGGCGACGTGGTCATACGGCATGCCGTTGGGATTGACGTAGGGCATCTCGTCGCGCCGCAGCAGGTTGCGCCGCCGTAACTCGACCGGGTCCAGGCCCATCTTGCGGGCGGCGATGTCGAGCACGATCTCGCGGGCCAGCGACTCGTACTGCCACGGGCCGCGGTAGGCGGCCAGCCCGCTGGTGTTGGTGAACACCGTCTTGTAGTTGAAGCTGGCCCTGGGCACCCGGTAGGGGCCCGGGAAGAACATGCCGATGGCGGCCGTGGTCAGCACCGGGTACGGCGTCGGGTAGGCGCCGACGTCCTGCACGAAGTCGATGTCGGCCGCGGTGATGGTGCCGTCGGAGTCGAACGCGATGCGCGCGGTGCCGTCGACGTGGCGGGCCTGCCCGGCCGACATCAGGTTCTCGCGCCGGTCCTCGATCCACTTCAGCGCCGTGGGCACCTTGCGCGCGGCCAGCATGATGCACATGTCCTCCCGCATCGGGACGACCTTCTGGCCGAAGCCGCCGCCGGTGTCGCGCATGATGACCCGGACACCTTGGGCGGGGATGCCCAGCAGGCGCGCGCAGAAGGCGCGAAGTTCGTGCGGGGTCTGCGTGGACGCCCACAGCGTCAGCTCCCCGGAGGCGGCCGACCACTCGGCGACCAGGCCGCGGGTCTCGATCGGCACCGGCGCGTAGATCTGTTGGTAGATATGCTCTTTCACCACGCACGCCGCGGAGGCGAACAGCTCCTCGTCCGGCGGCGCCCCGCCCAGGCCGCCCGCGACGTTGTCGGCGTAGGCGTCGTGCACCAGCACCTCGGAGGTCTGGGCCCGGGTGAGGTCGGTGATCGCGGGCAGCGGCTCGTAGTCGACGTCGACGAGTTCGAGCGCGTCCTCGGCGACATACCGGTTCTCGGCGACGATCAGCGCGACCGGGTCGCCGACGAACTTCGCCTCGCCCTCGGCCAGCGGCGGCCGCGGCGTGTCGGGCACGTCCTTGCCGGCCACGGCGTGCCAGGCCTCGTGCACGTCGGGGTTGAGGTCGGCGGCGGTGAACACCGCGCGCACCCCGGGCAGCGCCAGCGCCGCCGAGGCGTCGATGCCGTTGATCTTCGCGCGGGCGAACGGGCTGCGCACGAAGCAGGCGTGCAGCATGCCGGGCCGGGAAATGTCGTCGACGAAGCTGCCGCGGCCGGTCAGCAGCCGCAGGTCCTCCACCCGTTGCACGCGCGTGCCCGCGTAGCGCGGCGCCGGGCTGGTCGGGGCTGCCTGCACGTCGTGGGCCATGACGCTCCATCCGCAGTTTGCGCACGGTTATCGCTCGATGAGAAGTCCGATGTCATCATAGGAGAGTGGGGTTACCGCAGTCGACACCGCGGCACGTGGGGATCGTGCTGGCCGCCGGCGCGGGCCGGCGGTACGGCAAGCCCAAGGTGCTGGTCGAGGGCTGGCTGCCGACCGCGATCGGCGCACTGCGCGACGGCGGCTGCGCCGGCGTCGTGCTGGTGCTCGGCGCCGCCGAGGTGCCCGCCCCGCCCGGGGTCACCGCGGTCACGGCGTCGCGCTGGCGCGAGGGGCTGAGCGCGTCGGTGTGCACCGGCCTGGCCGAGGCCGACCGCCTGGGCGCCGACTACGCGGTGCTGCACGTCGTGGACACCCCCGACGTCGGCCCCGACGTGGTGGCGCGGGTGCTGGGCCGCGCGGAGGCGTCGGCAAGCGGGCTGGCGCGCGCCGTCTTCGGCGGGCGGCCGGGGCACCCGGTCGTCATCGCGCGCCGGCACTGGCCCGAGGTGCTGACCCGGATATCCGGGGACCAGGGCGCGGGGGTGTACCTGCGCGAGCGGACGGACGTCGCGAACGTCGAGTGCGGCGACCTCGCCGGCGGCCAGGACGTCGACGAGCCTCAAGACGAGCCGCGTTAGGAGATCAGGTTCATCGCCACCGCCGCCAGCAGCGCGATCAAGGCCAGGGTCCGCTGCGGGACGGCCTCCAGCGCGCGCCGGGGCCGATCATCTGCAGCTGGCGATGGCATCCGGCTCCTGACGCCGCGACTGGTGGGAACGCTCAGGCTGACCCAGCAGCAACCTCGGCACCGGGCAACGCGGCCTGAGCTCCGATTTGCGTCGATATGTTTACCTGGGTCGGTCCGTACCGGGAGAGGAGCAGCGTGGCAGCGATACCGGTCATCGCACTGACCGGCTTTCTGGGTGCGGGCAAGACGAGCCTGCTCAACCACGTGCTCCGCGCGCCCGGGGCCCGCATCGGGGTCGTCATCAACGACTTCGGAGAACTCAATGTGGACGCCGGGCTGGTAACGGGTCAGATCGACGAGCCGGCGTCGATCGCCGGTGGGTGTCTCTGTTGCCTGCCCGACGACGGCGGTCTCGACGAAGCTCTCGCCAAGCTCGCCGACCCCCGCCTGAACCTCGATGTCATCATCGTCGAGGCGTCCGGTCTGGCCGAACCGACCGCGGTGTCGCGGATGATCCGGTTCAGCGGTGTGGAGCGAGTGCGTCACGGCGGCGTGGTCGACGTCATCGACGCGGCTCGCCACTTCGACACCGTCGACCGCGGAGGGGCGGCACCGGCCCGCTACGGCGCGGCGTCGCTGGTGGTGGTCAACAAACTCGATCAGATCCCCCCCGACGACCGCGCGAAGGTGTTGGAGCGCATCGAGACGCGGGTCCGGGGAAGCAATCCGGATGCCCACATCGTCGGCGCGGTCGGCGGGCGTGTCGACCCGACCCTGCTGTTCGACGTCTCCGAGACCGACGACGAGGCCGGCTCGGGCCAGTTGTCGTTCCGCGCATTGCTTCTCGACGGCCAAGCCACCGAAGCCGCCGGAGACCACGACGGCCACCACCGTCACGACCGCGTTGCTTCTGTGACGGTCACCGGCGACGGGTGCGTCGATCCCGGCGCGGTCTTCGATCTTCTCGAGGACCCTCCGGTCGGGGTGTACCGGATGAAAGGCACCGTCGCCGTTCGCTATCGGGAACGCGTGCGCCGCTACGTCGTCAACGTCGTGGGCACCTCGGTGCATGTCGCCCCCGCATTGCCCGGCGCGCACGCCAATGCGCTGGTCGCGATCGGCACCGGCCTTGACGTCGACCGGGTGCGCGAAGGCATGACGGCCGCATTGCGCCCCATCGACGGCCCGGCCCCGGCCGCCTGCGTGCGTCGGTTGCAGCGCCACCGTAGGCAAAGCATCTGAACTGCTCCGGGGCCCCGGGAACAAGACGACCGCGCCCGCCGTTAGCATGATCGACAACTTGAGTGCATCCGACTCAATCCTAGGTTGACACCACCGCTTCGCGAGGAGCAGGCTTGAGCGGGGGGCACTCAGCAGTAAGACGCTCGACTACTCAGGAGGAATCACTATGGCTCGTGCGGTCGGCATCGACCTCGGGACCACCAACTCCGTCGTCGCGGTTCTCGAGGGTGGCGACCCCGTCGTCGTCGCCAACTCCGAGGGCTCGCGGACCACGCCGTCCATCGTCGCGTTCGCGCGCAACGGCGAGGTGCTGGTGGGCCAGCCCGCCAAGAACCAGGCGGTGACCAACGTCGACCGCACCGTGCGC
>NZ_JBYCLG010000007.1:0-3894 GCF_057473785.1 Mycobacterium sp. TH-M103 | reverse complement strand
CATCAGCCCGGGGCTTTCGCTGGGCGGCGGCTTGGCGATGGTGTCGCGCAGGATGTGCAGCACCGAGGCCGACGAGAGGTTGGCGATCTCCCCCAGCGAGCGCCACGTCAACTCGAGTGCCTCGGGCGGCAGATCGAGGCTGTCGGTGATCGCGTTGAGGACCTTGGGCCCGCCGGGATGGGTGACCCAGGCACCGATGTCGTCCGTGCTCAACCCGTGCGCGGCGAGGAACCCGTTGACGTCGTCGGCGAGGTAACGGTGGATGAGCGCCGGCAACTCCGGGGACAGCACCAGTTGGAGGCCGGCGGAACTGACGTTCCAGCCCATGATGTTCAGCGAATCGGGGTACAGGCGGCTGCGCGTGTCGACGATGTCCGGGCCGCTGGCGCGGAGTCGTTCGTCGCGTTGGGCCCGGCGCTCCCCCACGGCCACCACCGCGGCCGCACCGTCGCCGAACAGGGCGCTCCCGACCAGGCCCGACACCGTGGGTTTGCACGCCGGGTACGTCAGCGAGCACAGCTCGACCGAAAGCAGCACCGCGACGTCGTCGGGCGCGCCGCGCAGATAGTCGTGCACCCGGGCCACCCCCGCCGCGCCGGCGACGCAGCCGAGGCCGAACAGCGGCATGCGGCGCACGTCGGGTCGCAGGCCGAGCCGTCCGGCGATCCGGGCGTCCAGCGACGGCACGGCGACGCCGGTGACCGTCGTGGTCATGATCATGTCGATGTCCTGGGGCTGCAGACCCGCCTCATCCAGCGCACCCAGCAGCGCCTCGCAGCCGAGTTCGACCGCGTTCTCGATGAAGATCTCGTTCGCCTCGCCGAAGTCGGTGAGCGACGCGTACCTTTCCAGCGGGAGGACGAGGTGGCGCGCGTTGACCTTCGCGGCGGCGTGCAGGCGCCGAACGATTTCCTCGTGCTCCTTGAGCCCGGGGAACTCGACGAACTGGTCGGTGACCTCGCTCTGGCTGTACCTATTCGGCGGCAATGCCCCGAACACACCCGCTATGACGCTCAATGTTCTACCTCCGGTGCCCCCGCCCGAAAAAGGCCCCCTGCGGTCGAAATCTTAGGACGTAATTTTCACGGTCGCAAAATTCTCGCTATTAAACACATGTGGTATTAGTACGGGATTTTCGCCACGTAATCGCCGCTGCCAGCAAGAATTTCGTCAATCGACGTCCTCGGGCTCCTCCGAATTCAGCGCCATCGCCACCAATGCGTCGGGGCTGAGCGCGTCGATCTCATCAGCCCCGACCGGTGCGTCACGAGCCGGAAGTTGACCGGCGACCAGCAGAAGTTCGTCAAGCAATCCGGTGCGCCGCAGTTCGCGTAACGGAATCTTGCGCAGCATCGACCAGATCCGTTCTTCTTCGGATTCCCCGGCCTCGCAGTGCAGCAATCGTTGCTGCAAGTGCTCGGCCAATGCGGCCGGCGTGGGATAGTCGAATATCAGGGTGCGTGACAAAGCCAACCCGACGTCGCTTCCGAGGCGATTGCGCAACTCGACGCCGGTCATCGAATCGAACCCCAGGTCCTGGAAGGCCTGTTCGGCATCGATGTCACTGCCGGCCGGGTGGCCCAAGACAATCGCCGCATTCGAGCACACCAATTCCACGAGCCGACGACGCTGATCGTCGGCGGACAACGCGTGCAGTCCGTCGGCCAGGGTGGCCGGTCGCGGCGCCGTCTCTCCCCGCTCATCCAGCCAAAATCGCTGCCTGGCAAAGCCGTACGTGGGCAACTCGACCGGGTGGGCATCGACGTCTGCAAACGCCCCGGCCCAGTCCACGGGTACGCCCGTAGCGAACAACCGTGCGGCCGCACCGAGCGCCGAGTCGATTTCGGGCCGGTCCCTGGGCATCGTCACCACCGCGAAGGCCCGCTCGTCGGTCAGGATCTGCTCTATAGCGGCGCTCAGACCGCCGGCGGGGCCGATTTCCACGAACACGCCGGCTCCCAGCGACTCGGCCAACCCGACCCCGTCGGCGAAGCGCACCGGGCGACGCACATGTTCCACCCAGTAATCCGGCGAGCCGTACCCATGACCGGCCAACCGCCCAGTCACGTTCGATACCAGCGGAATTCGCGGTTCTGCGGCCGTCACGCCGGAGACCACCGTCGCGAAGTCCCCGAGCATCGGCTCCATCAACGCCGAATGAAACGCATGCGAGACCGCCAGGCGGCGTACCCGCCGGCCATCCCGGGCCAACCGGTCCACCACGGCGTCGACGGGTTCTGCTGCACCGGAGAGCACCACCGAGGCCGGGCCGTTGACCGCTGCGATGCTGACACCGTCGACGAGCAGGGGGGCCACCTCGGCCTCCCCGGCCGCCACTGCGACCATCACCCCGCCGGCGGGAAGCGCGCTCATCAACCGCCCCCGGGCCGCCACGATTTCGGATGCATCCTGCAGCGACAGGGCGCCGGCAACATACGCCGCGGCGATCTCGCCCACCGAATGCCCCATCACCAGATCGGGCTCCACACCCCACGACCGCCACAATGCCGCCAATGCCACCTCGACGGCGAACAGCGCCGGCTGGGCAAACTCGGTGTCATGCAGCAGGTCTGGGTCACTGCCCCACATCACCTGCTTCAGGGGCAGCCGCATCCGGGCATCCAGTAGGCGCGCTGCCTCGTCAAAGGCGTTGCCGAACAACGAGAACCGCTCGTGGAGCCGGCGCCCCATCGCCAACCACTGCGCGCCCTGACCGGGAAAGACGAACGCCGTCTTACCCACCGGTCGCACCCGCCCCGCGATGACGTCGGCACCCGGCTCACCGGCGGCCAACTCCGCCAGGCCGACGGTGACCTGCTCGCGAGTCGAGCCCACCAGCACCGCCCGATGCTCGAACACCGAACGCGTCGCGACCAACGACCACGCCACATCGCAGGGGCGAAGCTCCGCGTCGGCGGAGACGTGCGTCAGCAACCGTGTCGCCTGGTTGCTCAGCGCCGCGGCCGAGCGGGCCGACAACACCCACGGCACCGCCACGTCATCCCGTTGGGCCCCGGGCCTTTCCGAGCGCGGCGGGGCCTGTTCGACGATCACGTGCGCGTTGGTGCCGCCCATGCCGAACGACGACACCCCGGCCCGCCGCACATCGTGTTGCCATGGCAGCGGCGTGGTGTTGACCCGCAGGCCAAGCGCCGGCAGGTCGAGGGCCGGATCGGGGGTGGAATAGTTGAGACTTGGTGGGATCAAGGCGTTTTCGATCGCCAGCACTGCCTTCAGTAGGCCGGCGACCCCCGCGGCGGCTCCGGTGTGGCCGATGTTGGTCTTCACCGATCCCACCCGCAACGGCTCCTCGCGAGGGCCCGCGAAAACCTCCCCGAGTGCGTTCGCCTCCACGGGATCGCCGACCCGGGTGCCCGTGCCGTGCGCCTCGACGTAGTGGAGATCGCCGGCTTCCAGACCTGCCCGGGCCAGCGCCGTGCGGATGACGTCGGCCTCGCCGGGAACCGAGGGCACGGTCTGACCGGCGGCGGTATGCCCGGCGTTGCCCACCGCACTGCCGCGGATGACGGCGCGGATGCGGTTCCCGTCATCGAGGGCGGCGCGCAGCGGTTTGAGCAGCACGAGGCCGGCGCCTTCGCTTCGCACGTAACCGTCCGCGCGTGCGTCGAACGCGTAGGTGTGACCCGACGGTGACACGGCGCCGAATGCCGTTTCCAGCGCCCGGGTTTCGTCCGCCAGGTTCAGCTGGAGGCCGCCGGCTACCGCCAGCGCGGACTCACCGCGGCGCAGGCTCTCACAGGCCAGGTGCACGGCGACCAGCGACGACGACTGGCCGCTGTCGACGGTCAGGCTGGGGCCGCGCAACCCGAATGCATACGAGACCCGGTTGGCGATCATTCCCCGGGCGATACCGGCGAACGACTGATGATCGAG
>NZ_JBYCLG010000006.1:0-4475 GCF_057473785.1 Mycobacterium sp. TH-M103 | reverse complement strand
CGGGAACGGCCCGGAGAAGTCCTGCACGACGTCGAAGCGGTCGGGGTCGGCCGCGCCCAGGTACTTGTCGATGACCTCGATGATCGTCTCGCGCTGGGACTGAATGGCCCTGGGGGTGAAGGCCTTGTTGAGCAGGCTGCGCATGTGCCGGTGCTCGGGCGGGTCCATGAAGATGATCGACTTCAGCTCGGCGGGGATGCCCTTGCGCACCATCGCCAGGTCGCAGCCCCGCGCCGAGGAGTAGGTCTCGAAGTCCTTGAACGCGGCCGCGACGTCCTCGTGGCGGGTCAACGCGTAGAAGTCCTCTTTCTCGTCGTAGTACAGCGGCGCTTCCTCGCGCATCCGTCGATAGATGTCGAACGGATTGTTGAAGTACTCCTCGGAGAACGGATCGAAGACGACCTGGGGCTTGGTCACTGCACACTCCCTCGTGTCAGCTGCGGGCCGGAACCGTTACGGTTGAATGCCTGACTGTAACGCTAACGGTAGCGGTTCGGGCGCGCAGCCGAAAGAACCAAAAACGCGCCATGTCGTCGCGGTTCCCGGGCCGCCGCGGACGGCTGCCCCGGGGCTGACTCAGGCGATGTTCGCGCCGTCCGCGGTGGCGGGGTTTCGCTTTTCCCGCGAATCTGTCGCGGGTTCGATGCTGGAGATAATCATTGCCAGCCAGACGCCGTAGAGGTCCTCGCCGTCGAGGTGGCTGGCCAGGGTGATGCCCTCGTTGGTGGCCGGCAACACCCGCGCCATCGTCGGCGCCGGTACGCGCAGTCGTCCGCCCAGGCGCGCCACCCCCTCGGTCAGGTAGTCGCTGAGCCAGGACCGCCTGGTGCTGGAGGCGGCCGACGAGATACTCGCCGAGGGGCACGAACGTTGGGAGACCTGGCAGGCGTTGACCGGTACCCTCGGCGAGCACGCCGCGATGGAGTTCGTCTTCGTCGTCGGCGTCTACGTGCTCTCGGCGATGGCATTCGAGACCTGGCGGTTGCCGCCGGTGCCGGGCAGCGCGCCGCTGCCCGACTGACCGTTCCGGTCGATGCCGATGGCCGTGATGACGTCGTCCAGCACACCGAGGCCGGTGCCGAGTTCCCCGGCTACGCGGCGCACCACGGCCACGTCTTTGGCGACGAACTCGCCGACCATCTCACCGAATGCGGCCACGGAGCCCCTCGCCGCGACCAGGCTCAGCACCCGGCTGCTCGCGCTGCCATGGGCCAGCGCTTCCAGCAGCACCGGCTCCGGCAGGCCGATGCGCTCACCCAACCGAACCGATTCCCCAAGCAGGCCAATGTGCCCCGCGAACAGCGCGTTGTTGACCAGCTTCACCTTCTGTCCGGCGCCGCAGGGTCCGACGTGCAGGACCGGATCGCCGTAGCACGCCAGCACCGGTCGCACCCGTGCCACCGCGTCGTCGGGACCGCCCACGAACAGCGTGACCCCGCCAACCGCGATGTCGTGCGGGCCGCCGCTGAGGGGGGCGTCCACGACGTCGACGCCGTCGGCGCGCGCGACGATCGCCTCCATCGTCCTCGGGCTCGCGGTGGTGTGCACCACCAGCGCCGAGCCCGGCGCCATGGCCGCCGGCAGCGCGCTGTCCAGGCACACCTCGCGCACCTGTTCGTCGGTGAACACGCACAGCACCACGACGTCGGCCTGCGCGGCCGCTGCGGTCACATCCGCAACCGCGCTGGCGCCGAGTGTCTCGAGATCGCTGCGCTTCTCGGCGCCGCGGCCCACGGCCCGGACGTCGTGACCGGCAGCGACGAGCCGGGCCACCATGGGCCGCCCCATCCGGCCCGCACCGACGAACCCGACCCTCACCGGGGATGGCCCATCAGCGCCAGCGTGGCGTCCGCGGCGGCGAGCACGGCCCCGGCGTCTCCCGCGGCCCGGCCGGCGAGGTCGACGACGAGCCGGACGTCCTTCTGCAGCAGCGCTCCGGCCACACCGGCGAGTCGTTCGAGGCCCCCGATGCCGCCGAGTGCGTTGAGCGCGAAGCTGTTTCCGCTGCTGCGGGAGACGACCTCGGTGAGGCGGTCGGGGTCGACACCGAGCGCGCGGGCCAGCGACAGGGCGGTGGCCGCAGTGCCGAGGTTGGCGGTAAACAGCAGGTTGTTGAGCAGCTTGGTGGTCTGGCCAGAGCCCAACTCGCCGAGGTAGACGACCGGATCGGCATAGGTTTCGAAAACCGGGCGGCAGCGCTCGACCACGCCGGCGTCACCGCCGGCCATCACCAGCAGCCGGCCCGCGGCCGCCGCAAGGCCGCCGCCGCTCACCGGCGCGTCGACGACCGAAACCCCCTGCGCAGCGGCTATCTTCGCCAGCTCGCGGCAGGTGTCGGGGTGTACGGTGCTGTGCACCGCGATGACGCTGCCCGGCTTCATCGAAGCCAGCAAGCCGTTCTCGCCGCAGCCGACCTCGTAGACGTCGGCGTCGCCCACTACGCACAGGCACGCCAGATCACAGGCCGCGCCGAGCTCGGCCGGTGATCTGGCCACCGTCGCCGCGGTGTCGGCGAACTGCTCGAGCGTCGCGGGATTGCGCGCCCACAGCATCGTCGGGTGGCCGCCCTCGACGATCCGGCGTGCCATGGGCCCACCCTGGCTGCCCAGTCCGATGAATCCGACCCTCATCCGGAACCCCCGTTCGGCGAGTGCGCGGCCACGCATTCGTGGGCGAAGGAGAGGACTTTCGCGTGGTAGTCCGCCGCGGTGTGGCCGAGGCTGAGGTTGTGCCCCGCGCCTCGCTGGCGGTGGACGGTGAACCGTGGCGCCCCGGAGAACAAGGCCGCGATCTCGTCCATCGCCGAGTCGTCGTTCTGCCAGACCTTTTCGTGATCGGCGATGCTGAACTGCACGGGGATGCGCACGGCGGGGGCGAGTGCGGCGAAGTCGCGGCGGACCCAGTCCGCGACCATGTGTTCCTCGTAGGCCGGTGCCGTCGGCGACACCGTGGCGCCGTTCAGGACCTCGGGCGGGTAGAGCTCCTCCGGGTGCCACAGCAGTTCGCGCAGCCCGGCCGGACGGCGTTCGCGCGTCGCGGCTTTCAGGATGTCGCGGGCCTCGGGGTGGTACTGCCGGCCGGTGCCGGCCAGTTCCATGCCCAGCAAGCCCGCGCCGCGCTCGTCGGCGCCCATCCGCACCGCGAGTTCGCAACCACCGGAGTGACCCATGAGGAACACCCCTGCGCCGCGTGGCCGTTCCCCCAGGATGCGATCCACCGCCCCGTAGGCGAGGGCGACCCGTTGCTCCGGCCGGGCCATCGCCTCGGGGTAGGGCGCCGAGCTGCCGTAGCCGGGCCGGTCGAGCGCCACGACGGTGAATCCCGCTGCCGCACCGGACCGTAACAACGACGACGACGGGTGGCCCGGGCAGTCGAAATACATTGCCGTGGTGCCGCCGCCGTGGATGGCCACGATCACGGCTTTGGGCGACTCGGCCTCGGCGACCAGCGCCGACATCGGCACCCCGTCGACGATGACGAGCCGCGGCCGCACTGCCTGGTTCATGTGTCCGACCGCAGCAGCAGCACGCCGCTGGGGGTGAGGCCGCCGCTGCTCACCACGCCGACGCGGGCGTCGGCGACCTGCCGGTCGCCGGCCTCGCCGCGCAGTTGGGTGACCGCTTCGTGGATGAGTCCCATGCCGTGGGTGCGGCCGTGCGAGAGCTGGCCGCCGTGGGTGTTGAGGGGCAGCTGGCCGTCGCGGGCGATGTTCTTGCCGCCGTCCAGGAAGTCCTTGGCCTCACCGATCCCGCAGAAGCCCAGCGCCTCGATCCAGGACAGGCAGTTCATGGTGAACCCGTCGTAGAGTTCGGCGACGTCGACATCGCTGGGCCGCAGCGACGTTCGTGTCCACACGTGGGCGGCCTGGCCCAGGACCTGCGGTTCGTGGGTCAACGTGCTCTGGTCCCAGTCAATCCGTTCGACGATCTGCGTTCCGACGGCCTCCACCAGGACGGGTGGCTTGGCCAGGTCCCGGGCGGCGTCGACGGCGGAGACGATGACGGCGATCGCGCCGTCGCAGGGCACGTCGCAGTCGTACAAACCGAACGGCGTGGTGATGGGCCGCGCGTTCAGGTAGTCGTCCATCGTCATCGGCGACCGATACACGGCGGTCGGGTTCAGCTCGGCGTTGGCTCGCTGGTTCAGCGCGATCCAGCCCAGCGTCTCTTTCGTGGTGCCGTAACGGTGAAAGTGCCGCTGCGCGTTCATCGCCAGTGTGTGCGCGGCCGACGTGGCGCCGAACGGGTACATCCAGCCGGCCATGCGTCCCATGGACGGCGCGATCTTGCCCTGTTTCATCAGCTCGTTGAACGTCGCTTCCCACAGCGTCCGGAAGCACAGCACGTGGCGCGCCAGTCCGCCGGCGACCGCGAGCATTGCGGCGATCACCGACCCGCCCGGCCCGAACGTCTCGATGCCGCCGTTGTGCCAGGTCGGCCGGATGCCCAGCGCCGCCTCCAGCGCGGTCACCCCGC
>NZ_JBYCLG010000005.1:0-17431 GCF_057473785.1 Mycobacterium sp. TH-M103 | reverse complement strand
GCGCGCGAAACCGAGCCGCGGACAGCGCCATAGCGTTCCTCGTTACGCTGTCCAACCAGTGGGTCCCGGTACATCGACGAAGGGTTTTGACGAATGGCGCGCACCGAGAACGACACGTGGGACCTGGCGACCAGCGTGGGGGCCACCGCCACCATGGTGGCGGCCGGCCGGGCCCGGGCGACCCGCGACAAGCTGATCGACGACCCGTTCGCCGAGCCGCTGGTGCGCGCGGTCGGCGTGGACTTCTTCACCCGGTGGTCCGCGGGCGAACTCGACTCAGCCGACGTCGACATCCCCGGCGCGGCGTGGGGCATGCAGCGCATGACCGACATGCTGGCGGCGCGCACCCGCTACATCGACAAATTCTTCGCCGACGCGGCGGCCGCAGGCGTGCGCCAGGTGGTCCTGCTGGCGTCGGGCCTGGACGCGCGCGCCTACCGGCTGCCGTGGCCGGCGGGCACCACGGTGTTCGAGATCGACCAGCCCCAGGTGCTCGACTTCAAGAGCGTCACCATCGCGCAGCTGGGCGCCAACCCGACCGCGCAGGTGCGGCCCGTGCCGATCGACCTGCGCCACGACTGGCCCTCGGCGCTGCGGCAGGCCGGCTTCGACACCGCCGCGCCCGCGGCCTGGGCCGCCGAGGGCCTGCTCGGGTTCCTGCCGCCCGACGCGCAGGATCGGTTGCTGGACAACATCACCGAACTCAGCGCCGACGGCAGCCGGCTGGTCGCCGAGGTGTTCTTGAACTCAGGCGTCAACGCGCAGGCGCTGAACGCCGCCGCCGCCCGGTGGCAGGAGAACGGCCTGGACGTCGCGCTCGACGACCTGGGCTTCCCCGGCGAGCGCAACGACGCCGCGAGCTACCTCCAGGACCGCGGCTGGGTGACGGTGCGCACGCCGCTGAACCAGCTGCTGGCCGAGCACGGGCTGCCGCTGCAGCCCACCGACGGCCCCGACGACAGCGAGCAGGCGCCGTTCGCCCGCAACTACTACTGCACCGCGGTGCTGCGCAAGGCCGACTGAAGAAAGGCACCCCATGCCGGACAGCAACGCCCCCAAGCCACTCGACGGCTACCGCGTGCTCGATTTCACCCAGAACATCGCCGGCCCGCTGGCCGGGCAGGTGCTGGCGGACCTGGGCGCCGAGGTCGTCAAGATCGAGGCACCCGCCGGTGAGGCGGCCCGCCACATCACCGCGGTCCTGCCCGGGCGGCCGCCGCTGGCCACGCTGTTCCTGCCGCACAACCGCGGCAAGAAGTCGGTGGCGGTGGACCTGACCACCGAGGAGGGCCGCCAGCAGATCCTGCGGCTGGCCGAGACCGCCGACGTCGTGCTGGAGGGGTTCCGCCCGGGCGTGATGGAGCGCATGGGGCTGGGCCCCGACGAGCTGCGCTCCCGCAACCCCCGGCTGGTCTACGCCCGGCTGTCGGCCTACGGCGGCAACGGCCCGCACGGCAGCAGGCCGGGGGTGGACCTGATGGTCGCCGCCGAGTCGGGCATGACCACCGGGATGCCCACGCCCAGCGGCAAACCACAGATCATCCCGTTCCAGCTCGTGGACGCCGCCAGCGGGCACGTCCTGGCCCAGGCGGTGCTGGCCGCCCTGCTGCACCGTGAACGGCACGGGGTGGCCGACGTGGTGCGGGTCGCAATGTACGACGTCGCGGTCGGCCTGCAGGCCGCCCAGCTCACGATCCACCTGAACAAGCCGACCGAGACGCCCACCGATGCGGCGCCGAAGCCCAAGCGGCGCAAGGGGGTCGGCTTCGCCACCCAGCCCTCGGACGCGTTCCGGGCCGCCGACGGCTACCTGGTGATCAGCGCGTACGTGCCCAAGCACTGGGCCAAGCTGTGCGAGCTCATCGGCCGGCCCGACCTGCTCGAGGACGAACGGTTCGTCGACCAGCGGGCGCGCGCGCTGCACTACCCGGAGCTGACCGAAGAACTCGAGGCGGCGCTGGCCGGCAAGACCGCGGCCGAATGGGTGGAGCTGTTGCAGGAGGGCGGCCTGATGGCCTGCCACGCCCACACCTGGAAAGAGGTGGTGGGCACCCCGCTGTTCGCGGAGAACGAGCTCGCCCTGCGGGTCGGCGGCAGCCCGGACAACGGCGAGGGCGCCGTCACCGTCGTGCGCACCCCGGCCCGCTACTCCAGTTTCGACGCCGCGGCCCCCGAGCCCCCGCCGGCGATCGGCGCGCACAACGAAGAGTTCCTCTCCGCACCCTAGGCCTAGGGATCGGTCAACGCCGCGCCCAGCGTCTCGGGCAGCGCCAGGGTGCAGCCGAGGCTGGTGAGCACCAGGACGGCCATCATCGGCCCGATGGCCCACGGCCCCGCGGTCTCGGCGAGCGCGCCGGCGAGCATCGGCGGCACCGCGCCGCCGACGAGCCCGCCGGCGTTGAACGCCAGCCCGGCTCCGGTGTAGCGGTAGCGGGTGGCGAACGTCTCGGGGATGAACGCGCTGAGCGGGCCGATCAGCACACCCATGATCGCGAAGGTGACGACTATGGCGACACCGAACAGGGCCGCGATCCCGGTGTTCATCAACGGCATCACCGCGAACGACCACGGCACGGCCGCGGCGAAACCCCACAGCAGGACCCGCCGCCGGCCGACGCGGTCGCACAGGACCGCCGCCGGTGCGGTCAGCGCGATCGACGACAGCCCGCCGAGCACACCGACGAACAGGATCACGTTGCGGGACTGCCCGAGCTCGCCGCGGGCGTAGTTCAGCAGATAGGTCGCCGCCATGAAGCTCAGCGTGAAAGGCCCCACGGCACAGCCGGCGGCGAGCACGACCCGCCGGGTCTGATCGCGCAGCAGCGCGGCGATCGGCGCGGTGCGCGGGGCATCATGGGCGCGCCGCAACTCCGCGGCGAAAACCGGTGTCTCGCCGATGTTCAGGCGCACGTAGAGCGCCACCACGACCAGCACGGCGCTGAACAGGAACGGCACCCGCCACCCCCAGGCCAGGAAGGCGGGGCTGGTCTCCCCGACGGTGGCGTTGACCACCAGCATGGCGAGGTTGGCCAGCACCAGTCCCACGCCGGCCCCCAGCGGGGTGAACATCGCGTACCGCCCGCGCCGACCGGCCGGTGCGTGCTCGGCGAGCAGCAGGGCCGAGCCGGCCCACTCGCCGCCGAGCGCCAGCCCCTGCAGCAGCCGCAGGGCAAGCAGGGCCAGCGGGCCGGCCACACCGACGGTCGCCACGCCGGGCAGCAGGCCCACCGCCACGGTGGACAGGCCCATGATCAGCAACGTCGCGACCAGCGTCGCCTTCCTGCCGCGCCGGTCGCCGAAGTGCCCGAAAACGGCGGCGCCCAACGGCCGGGACACGAACGCCGCGGCGAACGTCGCCATCGACGCGATCGTCGCCATCGTCGCGCCCAGGTCGGGAAAGAACACGCTGGGGAACACCAGGGCCGCCGCGGTGCCGTAGAGGAAGAAGTCGTAGAACTCGATGGCCGAGCCGGCCAGGCTCGCCAGCGCCACGCGCGTCATCCGGGACCGCCCGCCGGACCGCGGGCGCAGCGAACCCGGCGGCGCCTGCTGGATGTTCACGCCGGACATGTTCGCACGCCGGCCGGCACCCGGAGTCGTGAGTGCAGGCGCCGCTCACAGACCCGGCAACCGCACCACCTGGATGAAGAACTCGTCGATCTGGCGGACCGCGTTGATGAACTGGTCGAGGTCGACCGGCTTGGTGACGTAGGCGTTGGCGTGCAACTGGTAGCTGCGCAGGATGTCCTCCTCCGCCGAGGACGTCGTGAGCACGACCACCGGGATGCGCGCCAGGTCGGGATCGGACTTGACCTGCTCGAGCAGTTGGCGGCCGTCGTACTTGGGCAGGTTCAGGTCGAGCAGGATCAGGTCGGGCCGCACCGCGTCCGCGAACTTGCCGCGCCTGTAGAGGTAGTCCAGGCCTTCCTCGCCGTCGTGCGCGACGTTGAGGTTGTTCTTGAGCTTGTTGTGCTCGAACGCCTCCCGGGTGATCAGCTCGTCGCCCGGGTCGTCTTCGACGAGCAGGATTTCGATCGCTCTCCCGGCCGAGGTCATTGCTGTGCTCCTTCTGGCTGTGCTTGTTCTGCTTGGTCTTGGGGGGCCTGGTCTTCGGGGGCCGGGTCTTCGGGAGCCGGGGCCATGGGCAGGGTGAACTCGAACCGGGTGCCGTCGACGTAGGACGTGTCGATGTGGATGCTGCCGCCGTGGTGCTCGACGATCTTCTTGCACAGCGCCAACCCGACCCCGGTCCCGTGGTACGCGTCGCGGCCGTGCAGGCGCTGGAAGATGACGAACACCTTCTCGGCGAACTCCTCGGGTATCCCGATGCCGTTGTCGGAAACCCGGAACACCCACTGGTCCTCGCGGTCACCGGTGCCCGGTTCGCATTCGATGACGACGTGGGGCGAGGTGTCCTCGCGCCGGAACTTCACCGCGTTGCCGATCAGGTTCTGCCACAGCATCGTCAGCAGGGTGGGGTCGCCGACGATCCGCGGGAGCGGCTCGGGCGGTCGCACGATCTGCGCGCCGGACTCCTCGATCGCGGCGGAGACGTTGCTCATGGCCGCGTCCAGCGGCACGTCGAGGTCCACCTCGGCCTGGAAGGTGCCCAGCCGGCCGACGCGGGAGAAGGTGAGCAGGTCGTTGATCAGCACCTGCATGCGTTTGGCCCCGTCGACCGCGAACCCGATGTACTCGGCGCCGCGCTCGTCGAGCTTGTCGCCGTAGCGCTTCTCGAGCAGCTGGCAGAACGAGGCGACCTTGCGCAGCGGCTCCTGCAGGTCGTGCGAGGCGACGTAGGCGAACTGCTCGAGTTCGGCGTTGGAACGGCGCAGCTCCTCGGCCTGCTCGTCCAACTGCGCCCGGGCGGTGCGGGACGCCTCGAGCTCTTCGACCATCCGCCGGCGCATGTTCTCCACGTCGATCGCCATGCCGCGGATGTCCCTGGGCCGCCTGGGCGGTGAGATGGTCTCGGCGAAGCTGCCCTCGGTGATCCGCCGGCACGCCAAGGCCAGGTCCGCCAGCGGGCGGCTGACCGTGTCGCGCACCAGCAGCCCCAGCACCACCGCGGAGGCGAAGAACACCACCACCAGCGAAATCAGCACGCGGTCGCGCCAGGCGTCGGTGTGCCGGAGTTGCCCGGCGGCGTGCACCCACGCCGCGGACAGGCTCGCGTTCTGGGCGTCGAAGAGGGCACGTAGCTGGTCGAACTGGGCCTTGCCGCGCTCGGCCACCCCGCCGTCCACGACGTTCGGGGAGTGGGGGGTCACGCGGGCGATCAGCGGCTCGGCATAGCTGGACCGCCACCGCGCGGCGGACTGCTCGATCTCGTCGAGGTTGGCGATGAGGTTCGCGCGCCCGCCGAGGCGGCGGCGGATCTCCTCGGCCGCGGCCCGCTCCGCGCGTTGTCCGTCGTAGTAGGGCGCCAGGAACTGGCGATCGGCGGTGATCAGGTAGCCGCGAACGCCGGTCTCCTGGTCGCGCAGCGCGGCCTGCAGCTGGCACGCCGCCACCCGCGCCGGCTGGATGTCGTCGATGAGCTCCCGCGACATCTTGTCGGTGCGGTCCAGCAGCACGGTGCCGACCGCGGCGCCGGTCAGCACCAGCATGCCCATGACGAACAGGACCACCGCCTGCCATCCCCGCGTGGTGAGCCGCGACGGGCGCAGCGAGCGCAACGTCGGCGTCACGCCGTGGTCCGCTCGACGCGCAGCACCGCGATGTCGTCGGTGAGCCCGCCCTGCGGCCGGGCGAGCTTTTCGGCCTCGTCGATGAGCGCGTCCACGAATGCCGGCCCGGGCCGGTTGGCGTGCCGGCGCGCCAGGGCGAGCAGACCGTCCTCGCCGAGGCGCCGGGCGCCCCGCCCCGAGTACCCCTCGAACAGACCGTCGGTCAGCAGCAGCAGCCCGTGCCCCACGGGCAGGTCCAGGTCGTGGCGCGGCCAGTCGTCGGCCCGCAGCCCCAGCGCCGGCCCCGCCGGCGGCTCGATCCAGTCCACGCAGCCGCCGCCCTGCAGCAGCATCCCGGGATGGCCGGCGCGGACCGTGGTGACCCGCGGGCTGTCCGGCGAGATCTCCAGGGTGAGCACCGTCGCGAAGATACCGGTGGCGGTCCGTTCGGAGTGCAGCACCCGCTCCAGCTGCCGCATCAGCTCGACCCCGTGCAACCCGGCGAACGTCAGAGCGCGGAACGCGATCCGCAGGGCCGCGCCCAGGGCCGCCTCGTGCGGGCCGTGCCCGGCGACGTCGCCGATCAGCACGTGCACGGTGCGGTCGGGGGTCTGGACGACGTCGTAGAAGTCCCCGCACAGCAGCGCGTCCTCGCGGCTGGGCCGGTACCGCGCGACGATCTCGACTCCCGAGTTGTCGTGCAGCAGCGGGGAGGGCAGCAGGCCGCGTTCCAGCAGCGCGTTCTCGCGGGCACGGAGCCGGGTGGCGTGCAGGTCGGCGGCGATGAGCTCGGCCCGTTTGCGCTCGATCGCGTACAGCAGCGCCCGCCGCAACATCTCCGGTTCGACCCGCCCCTTGACCAGGTAGTCCTGGGCGCCGGCCGCGACGGCCGAGGCCCCGAAGTACTCGTCGTTCAGCCCGGTCAACACCACGATCGGGACCGTGGCGTCGCGTTTGGCGATGCGGTCCAGGGCGTCGATCCCGCTGGCGTCGGGCAGGTGCAGGTCCAGCAGCACGCAGTCGGGCCGGGCGGCCGCGAGCTCACGCTCGGCGTGCGCCATGGACTGCGCCCACACCACCCGGATGTCGGCGACGGCGTCCGCGATGAGGTCCTCGACGAGCACCGCGTCGGCCCGGTCGTCCTCGACCAGCAACAGCGACAACGACTGCCAATGGGCCGCCGGGGTAACTGGAGCACGCACAGGCATCACTTCCGGTCATCCGCGGGCGCCGGGAGGTGAGCAACTTTTTAACTCGACCCCCCGCGGGCCGCGGCAGCCATTAGCTGTGTGGCGACGCTCCGACCGCAGAGCCGGCGCGCCGAAAGAGGCTTGCGTACCGGCTTACCACCCCGAACGGTTGCCGTGAGTGATCTTATGCGGTGCGCCTGCGCTTTCCCAACACAGGCTGAACCAGGGGTGGCGTCAGCGCAACAACGCCCGCGACATCACGACGCGCTGGATCTGGTTGGTGCCCTCGTAGATCTGGGTGATCTTGGCGTCGCGCATCATCCGCTCGACGGGGAAGTCGGCGGTGTAGCCGTATCCGCCGAACAGCTGCACCGCGTCGGTGGTCACCTCCATCGCGACGTCGGAGGCGAAGCACTTCGAGGCCGCGGAGATGAAGCCCAGATTGGCTTCACCGCGCTCGGCGCGCGCGGCCGCCTGATACACCATCAGCCGGGCGGCCTCGACCTTCATCGCCATGTCGGCGAGCATGAACTGCACACCCTGGTTGTCGGCGACCGGGCGGCCGAACTGCTTGCGCTCCTTGGTGTAGGCGATCGCCGCGTCCACCGCGCCCTGGGCGATGCCCACGGCCTGCGCGCCGATGGTGGGCCGGGTGTGATCCAGGGTGGCCAGCGCGGTCTTGAAACCGGTGCCGGGCTCGCCGATGATCCGGTCACCGGGGATGCGGCAGTTCTCGAAGTACAACTCCGTGGTCGGCGAGCCCTTGATCCCGAGCTTGCGCTCCTTGGGGCCGACGGTGAAGCCCTCGTCGTCTTTGTGCACCATGAACGAAGAGATCCCGTTGGCGCCCTTGTCCGGGTCGGTCACCGCCATCACCGTGTACCAGCTCGACACCCCGCCGTTGGTGATCCAGCACTTGGCGCCGTTGAGGATCCAGTCGTCCCCGTCGGCCTTGGCCCGGGTCCGCATCGCCGCCGCGTCACTGCCGGCCTCGCGCTCGGAAAGCGCGTACGACGCCATCGCGGTGCCGTCGGCGATCTGCGGCAGCACCTGCTTCTTGAGCTCCTCGGAGCCGCGCAGGATCAGGCCCATCGTGCCCAGCTTGTTCACCGCGGGGATCAGCGACGCCGACGCGTCGACCCGGGCGACCTCCTCGATCACGATGCACGCCGCCACCGAATCGGCGCCCTGACCGCCGTACTCCTCGGGCACGTGCACCGCGTTGAAACCCGAGGCGTTCAACGCATCCAGGGCCTCGGACGGAAACCGCGACTTCTCGTCCACCTCGGCGGCGTGCGGAGCGATCTCCTTCTCCGCCAACGCCCGGATCGCCGCCCGCAACTCCTGATGCTCCTCGGGCAACCGAAACAAATCGAACGACGAATTTCCGGCCCATCCAGCCATCTCAAGCCTCCCTGCGCTACTCACCGGTAACTTTACCGTGCAGCCGCCGCACCGCCGCATCCTTGGTCCGCACACTCTCGGCCAGCTCGTTTTGGAACTCGACGACCCGGGCCCGCAGCGCCGCGTCCGACGAGGCGAGGATGCGCACGGCCAGCAGGCCCGCGTTGCGGCCGCCGCCGATGGAGACCGTGGCCACCGGAACGCCCGCGGGCATCTGCACGATCGACAGCAGCGAGTCCAGGCCGTCCAGGCGCGCCAGCGGCACCGGCACCCCGATCACCGGCAGCGGCGTCGCCGCGGCGACCATCCCGGGCAGGTGGGCGGCGCCGCCCGCGCCGGCGATGATCACCTCGATGCCGCGGTCGGCGGCGCCGCGGGCGTAGTCGAACATCACCTGCGGCGTGCGGTGCGCCGACACCACGCGGACCTCGGCTCCGATGCCGAACTCGGCGAGCGCGGCGGCGGCGTCGGCCATCACCGACCAGTCGCTGTCGCTGCCCATGATGACCCCCACACGGGGGCTGCGGGGGCTAGTGGTGCTCATGTGGGTCCCATCCGTCCGCCCATCGGCCGTGTGACAGCCAGTGCGCCGCCAGTTCGGCGCGTTCCCTCAGGTTTTCCAGCTCCGCTGAGTCGCTGCCCAGGAAGTTGATGTGCCCGATCTTGCGGCCGGGCCGTTCGGCCTTGCCGTACAGGTGCACCCGGGCGTCCGGCATCCGCGCGAACAGGTGGTGCAGCCGCTCGTCCATCGACATCGCCGGCAGTTGCGGCGCACCCAGCACGTTGGCCATCACGGTCACCGGGGCGATCGCGTCGGTGTCGCCGAGCGGATAGTCCAGCACCGCGCGCAGGTGCTGCTCGAACTGGCTGGTGCGCGACCCGTCCATGGTCCAGTGCCCGGAGTTGTGCGGCCGCATCGCGAGTTCGTTGACCAGCAGGGTCCCGTCGGTGGTCTCGAACAGCTCGACAGCGAGCACCCCGACCACCCCCAGCTCGGCGGCCAGCCGCAACGCCAGCCGCTGCGCGGCGGCCGCCGACTCCCCGGACAGCTCCGGTGCGGGCGCGATCACCTGCACGCAGATCCCGTCGCGCTGCACGGTCTGGACCACCGGCCACGCCGCGCCCTGGCCGAACGGCGAGCGCGCCACCAGCGCCGACAACTCCCGACGCAGCTCCACCCGCTCCTCGACCAGCACCGGCAGCCCGTCGTCCAGGCATTTGCCGGCGATCTCGCGGGCGCCGGCGAGGTCGCGGGCCATCCAGACCCCCCGGCCGTCGTAGCCGCCCCGCACCGCCTTGACCACCACCGGGGCGTCGTCGGCGGCGCCCAGGGTGCGCGCGAACGCGTCCAGGTCGTCGATGCTGTCCACCGGCGCGTAGCGGGGCACCGGGGCGCCCAGGGCCTCCAGCCGGCGCCGCATCACGAACTTGTCCTGGGCGTGCACCAGGGCGCTGGGCGGCGGGGCGACGTTGACGCCCTCGGCGACGAGCTTGTCCAGCAGGTCGGTGGGGACGTGCTCGTGGTCGAACGTCAGCACGTGGGCCCCGGCCGCGACCCGGCGCAGGTCCTCCAGATCGAGGTGCGAGCCGATCACCACGTCGGGAGTGACCTGCGCGGCCGACTCGTCGGCGGAGGTCGCCAGCACCCGCAACGTCTGCCCCAGCGCGATCGCGGCCTGGTGGGTCATCCGGGCGAGCTGGCCGCCGCCGACCATGGCCACACGCGGGGCGAGGACGGGCGTGGGGGTACTCGGCACGGCCATCATGGTGTCATGGGGGCGGCCCGGCCGGTGACCGGCGGTGAGACCGGATCGTTATGAACCATTTTGCGTCGTTTTTGTGTCCGTCCGTACACTCACGTGTTGTGCCCTTCGCCGATGCAACGATTGCGCGTTTGCCCGCGGCTTTTCAGCCCTGTGTGCAGCGCCACCACGAACTGATCAAGTTCGCGATCGTCGGCGGCACCACCTTCATCATCGACTCGGCAATCTTCTACACCCTCAAGCTCACGATCCTGGAGACCAAGCCGGTCACCGCCAAGGTGATCGCCGGCATCGTCGCGGTCATCGCCTCCTACGTGCTGAACCGGGAGTGGAGCTTCCGCGACCGCGGCGGTCGCGAACGCCACCACGAGGCGCTGCTGTTCTTCGCCTTCAGCGGTGTCGGGGTGCTGCTGAGCATGGCGCCGCTGTGGTTCTCCAGCTACGTCCTGCAGTTGCGGGAGCCGATGGTTTCGCTGACGGTGGAGAACATCGCCGACTTCGTCTCGGCCTACATCATCGGGAATTTGCTGCAGATGGCTTTCCGATTCTGGGCGTTCCGGCGCTGGGTGTTCCCCGACGCGTTCGCGCGCATTCCCGACATGGCCCTGGAGGAGAAGGCCCTCGAGTCCGCCCTCACCGCCGGCGGGATCGCCGAGGTCTTCGAGGACACCATCGAGGGCGGCAACATGGGCCCCCACATGGGCAACGTCACCCTGCTGCGCGCCTGGCGCAGCCGCAAGGCGGGCCGATCGGGTCAGCCCGGCGCCTCCGTAGAACCCGGGGCGCCCAGGGTGTCGAAGACTTCGTGATACAGCAGCGCGTGCACCTCGCGCAGTCGCGGAATGTCGTGGAACTCCAACGGGTCTTGTGGCGCCGACTCGATGACCAACGTCCCGCACCGGAAGATCCGCTCGAAGATCCGGTCGCGGAATTCGACGCTGTTGATCCGCGCCAGCGGGATGTCGAGCCCGGCCCGGGTGAGCACCCCGTGCCGGTACATCACCCGCCGGCTGGTGACGACGAAATGGGTGGTCAGCCAGGTCAGGAACGGCCACCACGCCAGCCAGCCGACGACCACTAGCCAGATCCCCCAGATGACGCCGTGGATGACGTTCTTGGCGGTCTGCTCCCACTGCGTCGAGTTGAGGTAGCCCGAGCCGAAGGCCGCCAGCCCGGTCGCGGCCACGAACACCACGGCGGGCCAGAACAGCCGCTTCCAGTGCGGGTGATGGTGCAGCACCACCTGCTCGCCGGCGGCCAGGGCGTTGTCCGGATAACGCATGGTCGCGACATTAGCTGCGCCCGCTACCGCAGATGCACCACGTCACCGGCCGAGATCACGGCGGTTTCGCCTTCGGTCTGCAAGCACAGCCTGCCCTGGTCGTCGACGCCGGTGGCCGTGCCGACGACCTCCCGGCCGCCGGGCAGGTGCGCACGCACCCGGGTGCCGATCGTCAGGCTGTGCGCCCGGTAGTCGGCGGCCAACGCTCGGTCGGCGCCGCGCGCGGCCCGCCATGCCGCGATCCGTCCGCCGAGTTCGGTCAGCAGCGCGCGCACCAGCTCGCCGCGGTCGGGTGCGGCGACCCCGAGGTCGCGCAGCGAGGTGGCGCCGGCGACGTCGCCGGGGGCGCGGGTGACGTTGAGCCCCACGCCGATCACCACCGACGGCCGCGCCACCTCGGCGAGGATGCCCGCCAGCTTGCCGCGCGACTCCGGAGGGCCCGCCAGCACGTCGTTGGGCCACTTCAGGCCGGCCCGGCATCCGGTCCCCTCCAGCAGCGGGGCCACCGCCTCGACGACGGCCACCCCGGTGGCCAACGACAGCCAGCCCCACGCGGCGACC
Source organism: Mycobacterium sp. TH-M103 (assembly GCF_057473785.1). NCBI lineage: Bacteria > Bacillati > Actinomycetota > Actinomycetes > Mycobacteriales > Mycobacteriaceae > Mycobacterium > Mycobacterium sp. TH-M103. Next base: position 5,562 of record NZ_JBYCLG010000005.1, on the reverse strand, counting down.
GGCACGTCGACGACGCTGACCCCGACCGACATCGTGATCTGGGCACGCGGGCCGGCCGACCAGCCGCGGCCGTGCCGCCCGCGGCCGGCGGTCTGGTGCTCGGCGATCAGCACCGCACCGGCAACGTCGGCCGCCCCGTCGGTCCCGGACGCCGCGCGCGCCAGCAGGTCGGCGTTGGTGGAGCCGGTCCGCTCGACGACGTCCAGGCGTCGCCAGCCCAGCCCGGCGCCGATCAGCTCCGCCCGCAGCGCGGCCTCGTTCAGAGGCGGGTCCCGGTCGCTCACCCGGCCCAGCCTAAGCAGTGCCGGACGGCCAGCCGATAACATCGACTGCCATGACAAGCGTTACCGACCGCTCGGCTCATTCCGCTGAGCCTGCGAGCGAACACATCGTCGACATCCACACCACCGCGGGCAAGCTGGCCGAGCTGCACAAGCGCCGGGAAGAGTCGCTGCACCCCGTCGGCGAGGAGGCCGTCGAGAAGGTCCACGCCAAGGGCAAGCTGACCGCCCGCGAGCGCGTCCTCGCGCTGCTCGACGAGGACTCCTTCGTCGAGCTCGACGCGCTGGCCCGGCACCGCAGCACGAACTTCGGCCTGGAGAACAACCGCCCCCTGGGCGACGGCGTTATCACCGGCTACGGCACCATCGACGGCCGCGACGTGTGCATCTTCAGCCAGGACGCCACCGTGTTCGGCGGCAGCCTGGGCGAGGTGTACGGCGAGAAGATCGTCAAGGTGCAGGAGCTGGCGATCAAGACCGGCCGGCCGCTGATCGGCATCAACGACGGCGCGGGCGCCCGCATCCAGGAGGGCGTCGTCTCGCTGGGCCTCTACAGCCGCATCTTCCGCAACAACATCGTCGCCTCCGGGGTCATCCCGCAGATCTCGCTGATCATGGGCGCCGCCGCCGGCGGGCACGTCTACTCCCCCGCCCTGACCGACTTCGTGGTGATGGTCGACCAGACCAGCCAGATGTTCATCACCGGCCCCGACGTCATCAAGACCGTCACCGGCGAGGACGTCACGATGGAGGAGCTCGGCGGCGCCCACACCCACATGGCCAAGTCCGGCACCGCGCACTACGTCGCCTCCGGTGAGCAGGACGCCTTCGACTGGGTGCGCGAGCTGCTGGGCTACCTGCCGCCCAACAACGCCACCGACCCGCCGCGCTACGCCGAGCCGATCCCCCAGGGCCCCATCGAGGACAACCTCACCGCCGAGGACATCGAGCTGGACACGCTGATCCCGGACTCCCCCAACCAGCCTTACGACATGCACGAGGTGATCACCCGCATCCTCGACGAGGACGAGTTCCTCGAGGTCCAGAACGGCTACGCGCAGAACATCGTCGTCGGGTTCGGCCGCATCGACGGCCGCCCGGTCGGCATCGTGGCCAACCAGCCGACCCACTTCGCCGGCTGCCTGGACATCAACGCCTCGGAGAAGGCGGCCCGGTTCGTGCGCACCTGCGACTGCTTCGGCATCCCGATCGTCATGCTCGTCGACGTCCCCGGGTTCCTGCCGGGCACCGGCCAGGAATACAACGGCATCATCCGCCGCGGCGCCAAGCTGCTCTACGCCTACGGCGAGGCGACCGTCCCCAAGATCACCGTCATCACCCGCAAGGCCTACGGCGGCGCCTACTGCGTCATGGGCTCCAAGGACATGGGCTGCGACGTCAACATCGCCTGGCCGACCGCCCAGATCGCCGTGATGGGCGCCTCCGGGGCCGTCGGGTTCGTCTACCGCCAGCAGCTCAAGGAGGCCGCCCGCGACGGCGCCGATGTCGACGAGCTGCGGTTGCGGCTGCAGCAGGAGTACGAGGACACGCTGGTGAACCCGTACGTGGCGGCCGAGCGGGGCTACGTCGACGCGGTGATCCCGCCGTCGCACACCCGCGGCTACATCGGCACGGCGCTGCGGCTGCTGGAACGCAAGATCTCCCACCTGCCGCCCAAGAAGCACGGGAACATCCCCCTGTGAGCGCCGACGAGGGCCACCAGCTGCACGAGCCGCACATCCAGATCCTGCGCGGCAAGCCCACCGCCGCGGAGTTGGCCGCGCTGATCGCCGTGCTCGGCAGCGCCGGCGCCGCGCCCCAACCGCCGCCGCCCGAGCGCACCCGCTGGGGCCTGCCGACCGACCAACTGCGCTATGCGATGACGAACTTTCAGCGACTCACCATGCAGCAGAAGATCCACATGCAGCGTATGCAGCAGTGACCCGGCTGGTGCTCGGCTCGGCGTCGGCGGGCCGGCTCAAAGTGCTGCGCCAAGCCGGCGTCGATCCGCTCGTCAGGGTCTCGGGGATCGACGAGGACGCCGTCATCGCCGGCCTGGGCGCCGACGCGCCGCCCGGGGACGTGGTGTGTGCGCTGGCCCGGGCCAAGGCCGAACGGGTGGCCGGTGAGCTCGAGCCCGCCGTCGCCGCCGACTGCGTCGTGATCGGCTGCGATTCGATGCTCCACCTGGACGGCCGGCTCTGCGGCAAGCCGGGTTCGACGTCCGCGGCACGCGACCTGTGGCAGGCCATGGCGGGGCGCGCCGGCCAGCTCCATACCGGCCACGCGCTGATTCGGTTGCTGGACAACGAGATTACTTACACCACTGCCGAAAACGCTGTCACCACAGTGCATTTCGGAACTCCGTCCCCCGAGGACCTCGATGCGTACCTGTCCTCGGGTGAATCCTTGCGCGTGGCAGGGGGATTCACCCTCGACGGCCTGGGCGGCTGGTTCATCGACGGCGTCGACGGCGACCCCTCGGCCGTGGTGGGGATCGGGCTGCCGCTGACCCGGTCGCTGCTGGTCCGCGCGGGAGTGTCGGTCGCCGCGGTGTGGGCGGCCAATCCGCCCGCCTCAAGCGCGCGCCCGCGCCCGCGAAACGCCGCGGGTGGGTAGGCTTTCGGTGTGCCCCTACCGCCCGATCCCAGCCCCACGCTCGCGGCCTACGCCCACCCCGAACGCCTGGTCACCACCGACTGGCTGTCGGCCCACCTGGGCGCGCCCGGCCTGGCGATCGTCGAATCCGACGAGGACGTCCTGCTCTACGACGTCGGCCACATCCCCGGCGCGGTCAAGATCGACTGGCACACCGACCTCAACGACGCGCCCGTGCGCGACTACATCACCGGCCGGCAGTTCGCCGAGCTGATGGACCGCAAGGGCATCGCCCGCGACGACACCGTGGTGATCTACGGCGACAAGAGCAACTGGTGGGCGGCGTATGCGCTGTGGGTCTTCACGCTGTTCGGCCACCCCGACGTGCGGCTGCTCAACGGCGGCCGCAACCTGTGGCTCTCCGAAGGGCGCGAGACCAGCCTCGAGGTCCCGACCAGAACCTCCACCGGATATCCCGTCGTGGCGCGCAACGACGAACCCATCCGCGCCTACAAGGACGACGTGCTGGCGGCGCTGGGCGCCGAGCCGCTGATCGACGTGCGCTCCCCGGAGGAGTACACCGGCGAGCGCACCCACATGCCCGACTACCCCGAGGAGGGGGTGCTGCGGGCCGGCCATATCCCCACCGCCCGGTCGATCCCGTGGAGCAGGGCCGTCGACGACAGCGGGCGCTTCCGCAGCCGCGAGGAGCTCGAGGAGCTCTACGGATTCCTCGGCCCCGACGACAAGGCCATCGTCTACTGCCGCATCGGGGAGCGGTCCAGCCACACCTGGTTCGTGCTCACGCACCTACTGGGCAAGCCCGGGGTGCGCAATTACGACGGGTCGTGGACCGAGTGGGGCAACACCGTGCGCGTCCCCATCGTGGCGGGCGCAGAACCGGGACAGGCGCCGGGAGCCGTACCGGCCCGATGAGCCTGCCCGCGCCGCTTGCCGAGGTGGTATCCGACTTCGCCGCAGTCCAGGGCCAGGACAAGCTCAAGCTCCTGCTCGAATTCGCCGACGACCTGCCCGGGCTGCCCGCCGAGCTGGAAGAGGCGGCGATGGAGCCGGTCCCCGAATGCCAGACCCCGCTGTTCCTGCACGTCGACGCCGGCGACCCGGACCGGGTGCGGCTGTACTTCAGCGCGCCCGTCGAGGCACCGACCACGCGCGGGTTCGCCTCGATCCTGGCCGCCGGCCTCGACGGGCAGCCCGCCGCCGACATCCTGGCGGTGCCCGAGGACTTCTACACCGAGCTGGGCCTGGCGGCTCTGATCAGCCCGCTGCGGCTGCGCGGCATGTCGGCGATGCTGGCCCGGATCAAGCGGCGGCTGCGCGAAACCTCCCGATAAGGCGCGAATTCCGGCACCGGCTGATCGCGCCGACGGCGCGCCGCTTAGACTTCCCAGGCAGAGTAAGAAACTCTCTTAAAGACGTCGCAGCACAAGTCTGCAGATATGCCAAACAGGAGGCGCAGTGGCTAGTCACGCCGGCTCGAGGATCTCCAAGGTGCTCGTCGCCAACCGCGGCGAGATCGCTGTCCGGGTGATCCGGGCGGCCCGCGACGCGGGGCTGCTCAGCGTGGCGGTGTACGCCGAGCCCGACGCGGACGCACCGCACGTGCGGCTGGCCGACGAGGCGTTCGCGCTGGGCGGCCAGACGTCGGCGGAGTCCTACCTGGACTTCGGCAAGATCCTCGACGCGGCGGCCAAGTCCGGGGCCAACGCCATCCACCCCGGCTACGGCTTCCTGTCGGAGAACGCCGACTTCGCCCAGGCGGTGATCGATGCGAACCTGATCTGGATCGGGCCCAGCCCGCAGTCGATCCGCGACCTCGGCGACAAGGTCACCGCCCGCCACATCGCCGCGCGCGCCCAGGCGCCGCTGGTGCCCGGCACTCCCGACCCGGTCAAGGACGCCGATGAGGTGGTGGCCTTCGCCCGGGAGTACGGCGTGCCGATCGCGATCAAGGCCGCCTTCGGCGGCGGCGGCAAGGGCATGAAGGTCGCCCGCACCCTCGAGGAGATCCCCGAGCTCTACGAGTCGGCGGTGCGCGAGGCCACGGCCGCGTTCGGCCGCGGCGAGTGCTTCGTCGAGCGCTACTTGGACAAGCCCCGCCACGTCGAGGCCCAGGTGATCGCCGACCAGCACGGCAACGTCGTCGTCGCGGGCACCCGCGACTGCTCGCTGCAGCGCCGCTTCCAGAAGCTGGTCGAGGAGGCCCCGGCGCCGTTTCTGACCGACGCGCAGCGCAAGGAGATCCACGAGTCGGCCAAGCGGATCTGCAAAGAGGCCCACTACTACGGCGCCGGCACCGTCGAGTACCTGGTCGGCCAGGACGGGCTGATCTCGTTCCTGGAGGTCAACACCCGGTTGCAGGTCGAGCACCCGGTCACCGAGGAGACCGCGGGCATCGACCTGGTGCGCGAGCAGTTCCGCATCGCCAACGGCGAGAAGCTGGACCTGACCGAGGACCCGACGCCGCGCGGCCACGCCTTCGAGTTCCGGATCAACGGCGAGGACGCCGGTCGCGGCTTTCTGCCCGCGCCGGGCCCGGTCACCCGGTTCGACCCCCCCGCGGGCGCCGGGGTGCGGCTGGACTCCGGCGTGGAGACCGGCTCGGTGATCGGCGGGCAGTTCGACTCGATGCTGGCCAAGCTGATCGTGTACGGCGCCAGCC
>NZ_JBYCLG010000004.1:0-11448 GCF_057473785.1 Mycobacterium sp. TH-M103 | reverse complement strand
ACGTCGTCGGCCCAGGGCTGACGAGTCACCATGTCGGCGACCTTGACGAACCCGCGCTCGAACTCACCGGTCGCCGCGTCGACCAGGCGATACTGCTGGGTCTGCTTGTGGATCGGCTGCGCGTCGAGCAGGACGACGCGCACCTCCCCCGGCTCGAAGTGACAACGCTGCTGCAGGGCGGCGATCAGCTGCTCGTTGTGCATGTGGCCGTCGCCGAAGTTCCAGCCGATGGCCGTGCTGCAGATCCGCTCGCCGTCGGTGATGACGTAGTCGTCCTCGTTCTGGCCGGCCATGGCGCGGTGGGCAAGGGTGAACAGCGCCCGACCGTGAGTGTTGAAGCCGCGGAAGGCATATCCCATGTAAATCGGAATCTGCGCCGCCTCCGGGCTGCCGTAGAAGCGCTCCAGCTGGGCCTGCGGCATGCTGGCGATCGCCACGATGCCCCGGGTGATCTTGTCGTTCGCCGATCCCTTGATGCACCACAGCGTGGTGTCCCAGTTGCCGGCGTAGTACCGCATGCCCGGCAGAAACGAGATCTTACGGGGAAACAGGTTGCCCAGGACGACGGTGCCCGCGACGAGGATGAACAGGATCGCCACCGGCACCGGGTGTCTGACGTCGCTCAGCCCGATGCCCGCGTGCGCGACGAACAGCGACAGCACCCCGAAGATCATGAACACGTTCCACTCCAGCGGCACCCCCATCGGGATCGACACCAGGATGCCCAGGTGGAAGCACACCATCACGATCGCGGCCACCATGGTCGGCTTGCCGCCGTGGGAGAAGAACAGCACCAGCGGCACCAGCATCTCGACGGCCGTGCTCAGGTGCGCGAGCCAGCGCGATAGCCAGCCGGGCCGCAGGTCGTCCGGGAATTTCTCGAAGAAGCGGCGTTTCAGCCAGCGGGGCCGCACCAGCGGGTTGTTCGACATCATCGTCGAGATCACGAACGGGAAGTGCTTGTTGAGCTTGGAGGTCGCCGCGCCCATCCAGATCACCAGGAACACCAGCTTGGCGGCCACGATCATGTCGATCCCGCCGAACAGGAAGGTCACCGCCAGGCTGCCGTAGACCTCGCCGCGGGCGGCCAGGAAGATCACCTTGTCGCGCAGGCCGAGCACGCCGAGCAGCAGCAGGATCAGCACGATCTCCCACGTCGGCAGCAGGCCGACCGTGGTGCCCAGTTCCGGCACGGGGCCGGTGCCGTCGGAGAGCAGTGCCCCCAGCGTCACCACCAGCAGCAGCCCGTAGAGCCCCACGTCGATCGGCGTGCGCTTGGTGCCCCTGGTCCAGGGAACCCGGTCCGGCCACGGGGGCAGGCGGATGGTGCCGAAGCGCATCCAGTACAGGATCGAGCCCATCGGCGGGAAGAACCTGTTGTTGAGCGGCCCGAACCCGCAGCCCAGGCCGACCACCTCGAACAACATCGTGTAGAGGACGACCTTCTCGAACACGATCGGCTCCGACCACCACGACCCGACGCCGGTGAACCCGTGGATGCCGTTCGTGGCCAACGCGAAAAGCCATCCGAAGAGGATGTAGAGCAGTATTTTCGCCACGTAGAACAGGTGTAGGACGACGGGCGTCCCGAACCCGACCTCGGCCCAGTGCCGGGCCATCGGACGGATTTTCTCGCTGCGGGTGCCCTTGCTCCATTCGGCCATGTCGATTTGCGGCAGGTCGGGCTTGAGGAATCCCATGGTTTCACAGACTAGAACGTGTTCTAGTCGGATGCGTTGATCTTCGGGTCAGAGTTTCCTGGTCGAGTGGGAGCCCAGGGCGGCTATCCGAAGATCCCCGGCGGTGTCGCGGGCGCGGCTTGCAGCACCCGCGGATCGATCACGACGTTCAAAGCATGCAGATCCGCGGCCCGCAGATCGGCCAGGGAGTCCACCGCGGACAAGAACCTTCGCTGCTCGGCGGCTCCCACGACGCCGCCGGCGAGTTCGGCGAACTTCGCTATGTACTCCCGGCGGCCGAATGGCCGGGCGCCCAGTGGATGCGCGTCGGCCACGGCCAGTTCGTCGACGATCACCTCGCCGTCGGCCAGGCGCACCTCCGCCCGCGCGCCGAAGGCCTTCTCGGCCGGATCGGTCGAGTGGTAGCGGCGGGTCCACTCCGGATCCTCGACGGTGGAGATCTTGCGCCACAGGTCCACGGTGTCGGGCCGGTGAGCGCGCCCGGGCGCGTAGGAGCGCTCGTGGTGCCAGCTGCCGTCCTGCAGCGCGACCGCGAAAATATAAGGCAGCGAATGGTCGAGCGTTTCCCGCGACGCGTCCGGGTCGAACTTCTGCGGGTCCCCGGAACCGGTCCCGATCACCACATGGGTGTGGTGGCTGGTGTGCAACACGATCGCCTCGATCCGATCGAGTCCGCCCTCCGACGCCGCAAGGCGCGCGCGCAACCGCCGCGCCAGGTCGATCGGCGCCTGGCTCTGGTACTCCGCCGAATACTCCTTGGTATAGCTGTCGAGGATGGCGCGCTTGGGCTCGCCAGGAGCGGGCAGCGGCACCCGGTATTCGCGGTCCGGCCCGCCGAGCAGCCGGGCGATGACGCCGTCCTCGCCCTCCCAGATCGGCGCCGGCGATCCCTCGCCGCGCATCGCGCGGTCGACCGCTTCGATGGCGACCTTTCCAGCGTGCGCCGGCGCGAAGGCCTTCCAGCTCGAGATCAGGCCTTTGCGCGACTGGCGAGTACTAGTGGTCAGGTGCACGGCCTGCCCGATCGCCTGATAGATGGTTTCGGTGTCCAGCCGCAGCATGGCCCCGATCCCCGCCGCCACCGCGGGCCCCAGATGGGCGACATGGTCGATCTTGTGCTCGTGCAAGCAGATTCCGCGCGCCAGGTCGATGTGGATTTCGTAGGCGGTGGCCACACCGCGGATCAGGTCGGCACCGCACACGCCGAGTTGCTGCGCAACGGCCACCAGCGGGGGAATGTTGTCGCCCGGGTGGGCATACTCGGCGGCCAGAAAGGTGTCGTGAAAGTCCAACTCGCGCACCGCAACCCCGTTGGCCCATGCCGCCCAGTCGGCCGAGTAGGCGCCGTCCACGCCGAACACGGCCGCCCCGTGCGCGACGCGATGGGCCAGCGCCTGCCGGCGGGCCACGGTCACCGGCCGGCGCAGCACCGCCGCGGCGCTGACCGCGGCGTTGTCGATGATCCGGTTTGCCACCATCGCCGCGACGTCCGGCTCGACCGGGACCGGGTCGGTCGCGACGTCGGCGATCCTGGCCGCCAGGTGATCGGCGCGCGGGAACTCCTCGGCGCTGCGCCGCGCCCGTACCGCATGCATCAACACAACCCGACACTAGCCACCCGACCACCCGGCGGCGGTGTGGTTGCTAGCCGTCGGATGGCGCCGAGCCGCTCCGGGTGGGCGCCGCATACGAATTGGCGTGTCTCGCCGCCGATTGTTCGCGCAGGGCGGGGGCCTGCTCGCGGGCTTCTCGTGCGCTCCGGATCGTGGTGGCGACCTCAGATCGCGTGAAGGTGCGCCGCGCCGCAAGGGCGCGGCTGCGGTGGGCCTTCTGGCGGCACGCATTACAGCAGTACCGTGCGTCGGCACGAGCATAGAACTCGCTGCCGCACAACCAGCAGGTCTGCCGCAAAGCGGCCATAACCAGCAACGTTAGGCCTATCCGCGGTGCTGCGCTAGCGCGCGGCCGCGAGTGGCCGGAAAGCTTGCGGGACGGCGAGCCGTCAGCCCGCCTGTTTCGCCGGCGGGCGGTAGAAGATCAGCAACTGACCGAACGCTCCGGCCAGGCCGAGCACCACGGAGATCAGCAGGCCCTGCCAACCGTCGAACCAGTTCTTGCCGAAGATCAGCCAGTCCAGGCTCAGCCTGCCCGCCCCCAGCGTGGCGACCGCGACCGCGCTGACGGCCAGGACCAGGTTGTACTCCCAGCCCTCCTTGACGATGAAGAAGCCGTTGGCGCGGTGTACGGTCCAGGCAGCGACGAACATCAGCGACACGAAGCCCGCCGCGGGAATCGGCGTCAACAGCCCCGCGGCCAGGCCCAACCCGGCGGCCATCTCGGTGGTCGCGGCCACGGTGGCGTGGAACTTACCGGGCTTCATGCCGATGCTTTCGAACCAGCGCGCGGTGCCGGGGATGCGGCCACCGCCGAAGAACTTGTTGTAGCCGTGCGCGGCCATTGTCACGCCCAACACCAGCCGCAGGATCAGTAAGCCGACGTAGTAGGGAGTCATAGGTGCAAACCTAGAGCATTTGGTCGCTCGGTTGACAGGAGCGCCGGGAGATTGAGCCGGGCGATTCGGCGACGACCGCATGGGCGGCGACACACCGTGCTGAAACCCCGCCGTCTTGACGAGGCGCTCCCCGCGGCCATTCGCACGTTGCCACCTCCGACATCGGACTCGTGAAACGATAAGCGGACGACTTGTGGTCGGCCGGAAGGAGTGGGCAGGAATGGACGGTGCTACGCCGTTTGAGCATCCGCCCGTCGTCTCCCTCGACGGCACGGCAGCCCTGCCGCGAGATATCCTCGGCGACAAGGGCTACGGCATCAACGTCATGCGGCGCGAGGGCCTACCCGTGCCCCCGGCGTTCTGCATCACCACAGAGGTGTGTGCGCGCTACTTCGACGAACCCGACTCGACCGCCGACGCCATTCGCGACGACGTACGCGCCCAGCTGTGCCGGCTGGAAGCGGAGACCTCGCGGACCTTCGGGGCCGGCCCGCGGCCGTTGTTGGTGAGCGTCCGCAGCGGCGCAGCCCTGTCCATGCCCGGCATGTTGGACACCGTGCTCGACCTGGGCATCGACGACGCCGTCGAGTCGGCCCTCGCCGAGCTGCATAGCCCCGAGTTCGCCGTCGACACCCGCCGGCGCTTCCGCCACATGTATCGGCGCATCGTCCTCGCTGGCGCCGACAGCGAGGTACCTGACGACCCCTTCGCCCAGTTGGACGGCGCCATCGGTGCGGTCTTCAGATCCTGGAATGTACCCCGCGCCGTCGCCTACCGAAAGCACCGCGGGTTCAGTGAGGTCGGTGGCACGGCCGTGGTAGTGCAAGCCATGGTCTTCGGCAACGTCGATCCGAAATCGGGTAGCGGAGTGTTGTTCTCGCGAAACCCGCTGACCGGCGCAGGCGAACCATTCGGCGAATGGCTGCCTAACGGTCAGGGCGAGGACGTCGTCTCCGGCACCTTCGACGTGCAGCCGGTGACCGCGCTGCGCGACGAGCAACCGGCGATCTACGAAGAATTACTCAGAGCCGCCGGCACGCTCGAGCGCATCGCCGCCGATGTGCAGGACATCGAGTTCACCGTCGAACAGGGCAAGCTGTGGCTGTTGCAGACCCGGGTGGCCATGCGGTCGGCGCAGGCCGCGGTGCGCTTGGCGTTGGCGCTGCGCACCGAGGGCTTGATCGACGATCTAGAAACGCTGCGCCGCATCGACCCTGCGCAGCTCGAGACGCTGTTGCGGCCCTCGCTACAACCCGAGACCCGTTTGGCTGCACCGCTTCTGGCTAAGGGCCTGCCCGCCTGCCCCGGAGTTGCGTCTGGCACGGCCTACGAAGACGTCGACGAGGCGATCGACGCGGCCGAGGCCGGCAAGGACGTGATCCTGGTGCGCCCCTGCACCAGTCCCGACGACATTCGCGGCATGATGGCGGCGCGGGGCATCGTCACCGAAACGGGCGGCGCGACCAGTCACGCGGCTGTGGTGTCGCGCGAACTGCATCGGCCCTCGGTCGTCGGGTGCGGGACCGGAATCACCCGGGCTCTGGCCGGCAAGCAGATCACGATCGACGGCGCCGAGGGCGAAGTCCGCGAGGGCACCCTCGAACTGACGGCGTGGTCCGAGGACAACACCCCTGACCTGGCTGAGCTCGCAACGATCGCACGCCGGCACAGCCCGCTGGTCGCGCACGCTGCCGGGGATCACCCGGCGATCGACGACAACACCGAAGCAGGCGTCCACGCCGCTTTGGACGCGGGCCTGACCGACGTTGTCTCGCCGCATCCGCTGGTCACCATGCTGATCGCCGCGCGTCTGCAGGCGCGCGAAATCGCGGGGCGATGAGGGACCGGCTCCCCGGGGCGGACGACGACGCCACAGGCTCTGACGGCTCGGGCTCCGCCGAAATGCCCCCGGATTCGGTGCCGCTTGTTTCGCCATGGGGGCGTCAGCATCTGCTGCCATGTCTGCTCCCTGCTCGATCGCCCGACCAGATAGGTCTTTCGATACCGTGCCGTCCGGCCCGACATAGCGCCGGTTGCGGGATCGTACGCGGCCATCACAACGTCGTCATGCATATCCGGGTACCGACGAGACCGGACCGCTGCTAACCGCATCCCATCCATGAACCAACGTGGCATTCCAGCAGCGGATTTGACTGGCCGACGAGATACGCCTATCGCCTCCTCCGCCGGTCAGCGAGGCGACAAGCCTGGTCCGGCAACGGTCCTGACTATGATCGGTGCTTGCAATGCATCTGAAGCAATTAGCGTCGGTCACGACGATCGGCCCTGTGACCGAGGACTCTCCTCCCGGTGGCGATCGACGGATCGGCGGAAGGATTCGATGATGATCGAGCTGAAAGTGCTCCAGGCAGTTCGCCTCAAGGGCAGACTCGGCGCAGCCGAGATCGCTGCCACCATCAACGAAGACCCAGCCGCGGTGGCCGAGGCGGTCGGGGTGGCAACGAGAGCGGGCTACCTCGCCGAGGGCAAGGCTCTTCAGCTTTTGCCGGACGGGCGCACCCGACTCGGCGAGCTGCTCGCAGCGGAACGACGGAAAGCAAACCACGCTGCCGTCGAGGCCGCCTACCACGATTTCCGCAGTGTCAATGCCGATTTCAAGGCTCTGGTGACGGACTGGCAGCTCAGAAACGGTGAGCCGAACGCCCACGATGATGGGGAATACGACTCCGCGGTCTTGGCTCGGCTCGCCGATGTGCACGAGCGAGTGATGCCGATTGCCACGGCCGTCGCAGCCGAAGTCCCCCGGCTCGCCGCCTATTCGGACAAACTGGCCGCGGCGTTGGCCAAGGTGCAGTCGGGACAGACCACCTGGCTGACACAGCCGCTCATCGACTCATACCACACCGTGTGGTTCGAATTGCACGAGGAATTGATCCTCGCTGCCGGCCTCACCCGCGAAGGCGAGGCACGCGCCGGCTACGCCCAATAGCTGCTTCCGAAACATCGGGCGAACTGCTACAGCGCCGCGTCGAGCAGTCGCACGTAGGCGTCGATGTCCTCGACGGCCGACTCCGCCGCATGCACGCTGATCGCGATGGTGTCGCCGATGCCGTGCACTCCGTGGGTCAGGCCCATCGCGGGCGACAACGCGGGATAGCCGGCCGTCAGCACCACCCTGGCGCCCCCGAAACTCAGGTCGGCAGCCCCGCGATGCACGCTGGAGACGACTGTGTTGCCGGCCACCTGCGAAGGTCGCACGCCGGGGTCGAACTGCGCCACGCCCCACCGCAGCAGCGGCGGGGGCAGCGCGGCGATCGCCCGGTCGGCGCTGCGGGCGGCCGAGTGGGCGAGGCGACGCCGGCCGTTGGCCAGGTCGGACGCGATCCGTTCGGCGCGGGCATCGCGGCCCAGGTTCGGGTACAGACCCACGACGACGTTGCCGAAGTGGTTGTGTGCTTGTGGGGCACCCGCTTTGGTCATAGGCACTTCGGCCCCCAGCGAATCGGCCGTGCCGCCGAGGAGATCGGACAACGCCGTGGACACCGCCCCCAGCACGCCGACCGTTACCGTGGGACCGGGCAGTTGCGAGCGGTGTCGCACGAACGTGCGCACCGTGCGGGCGCCACCCCGATAGGCGTTGGTGCGCTGCAACGGGCGCGGACCGGCCCCGGGTGCGAGGAGCCCGGCGCGGGTATCGCGGAGCAACCGCCGATGGGTGCGGGCCGCGTCGACGACCCGCCAGGGAAAGCAGGCCGCCGCGGGCCGCGCCACCGCGGGCACCGGAACGTCCCGGCCGAAAAGCCAGGCCGCCATCGCCGCCGCGCGGGCGCCGTCGCCCAACGCGTGCGCGACCTGCAATACCGCGACCGTTCCCGTGCCGGCGACACCGGGGATGCCGAAGACCGGCGTGAACACGTGCAGCCGCCAGGGCATCAGACGAACGTCCAGCTGGGCATCGGCGAGTCCGGCAACGGCCGCCAGACAATCGGCCCAGCAGCCGTCGGGCAGGTCGTGGCGGACCACCCAACGTGCGTCCACGGCCGCCGGCACCCACCGCGGATAAGTCAGCGGATTCCGGTCCTGGATCCGCGTCGCCAAGTCCGGGCAGGCGCGCGCCCGTCGGCACACCCGTTTGACGGCGTGCACCAGGTCCGCGGGCTCGCCGTCGACGCATACAGCAGGAACTGGTCGTTCGGGATCTTGGCCGACATCCAGTAGAACTGCGCATCCACGGCCGTCATCTGCTGGGACGGCATCGGCTCAGCCGGGCGAGCCGATGAACCCGAGCACCAGGCCGGCAACCTTCTCCGGCTGTTCGAGCTGCAGGAAATGTCCGGCGTGTTCGACGATGTCGACCTCGCTGCCGGGGGGCAGCACCTTCTCCACCCACTGGGTGAAAGCCGGTGTCATGCACCCGTCGTCGCGGCCATGCAGGTACAGGCAGGGCAGCACGGGCGCCTCGGTCCACAGCCGGTGCAACTCGGCATACCGGGCCGGCGGCGCGGTGTTGCGGATCGTGGCCCGGTACGTCCCCAGCGCCGCGCGCCAGCTCTCCGGTGTACCGATCGCGGCGTCGACGTGGCGCAGGTCCTCGTTGGGGTTGTAGCCGGGCGACCATCGCCGCCACAGCAACGGCAACACCCAGGAGGCGGAACGCTCGGGCAGCCAAGGCAACTGAAAATAGAAGATGTACCAGCTGCGCAACAGCTGACGCGGCAGCTGGCGAGCCAGCCGGCCCCGCTCGGCCACCCCGCCCGGGCGGCGCAGCGCCGCCGGGGGCGGGACCGACATGATCACGGCCTTGGTGAACGGGCTGTCGGGCATCGCGGCCAGTCCGGTGGCGGCGATGGCGCCCCAGTCGTGGCCGATCACCACGTCGCGATCGGTACCGCCCGCCGCCGAACGCACGCGCAGCGCGTCGTCCATCAGCGCACCGATGTGGAAGCTGCCGTCGGCGGGGAGCGAGGAGGGCGCGTACCCCCGCATGAACGGCGCGACGACACGCCAGCCCGAGCTGGCCAGCCGGGGAGCGATTTTGCGCCAGCCGTAGGGGGTGTCGGGGAAGCCGTGCAGGCACAGCGCGATGGGGGCGTCGGGCGGGCCCCAGGTCAGCGCCTTGAGGTCGGCACCGGGGCCCGGTACGTCGATCCAGCCCGGTTCAGTCATCGCGGACCGCCCTGTCGGCTCGGGCCGTCACCCGACCCTCGCCGGCGATTCGCGTGGCCCGCTCGCGCACTCCCTCAGCCTCGTCCGCCATGTTCACTCCCTGTTCGGCGTATCCGCACGGACCAACCTAGCCCGTGTGCGTCCGAAGCGCACCGGCCTCCACCCTTTCCCGCCAAAGGCCAACCGCGGCAGAGACTGCCGCGGTTGTTTGTCCGCCTGTCTCCGCTTGCCGCCACCGGTCCCGGTCTCGTCTTGTTCTCGGCGCTGAACAGGAACGACACCAACGGGACGCCCGCCGGCCAAGCCCGGAACCCAGGCCAGATGGCCGCAGCCCAGGCGCGTCCACCAATAGCGTTGCACCGCAACGCTCAAACCGGCCCAAAGCGAGCACCCCGCGTCACACTCGACCGGCGCGGTCAGAATGCACGTGGCCGCGCCGGCTTTTGCCGTGGCCCCTGCTCGGGCTGCTCAAGCCGCCTGGGTAACGTCAGGGCATGAACGCCGCGAGCAGCAACCCCCAGACCGTCGAGTTTTCCGGTGTCGACGGGATCAGCCTGGTCGCCGACGAATGGAACCGCGGCGCCGCCGCGTCCGATCACCCGACCATCCTCATGCTGCATGGCGGTGGCCAGAATCGGTTCTCCTGGAAGAACACCGGCCAGGTTCTGGCCGACGGCGGATTCCACGTCGTCGCCCTCGACGCCCGTGGCCACGGTGACAGCGATCGCGCCCCCGAAGCCGATTATGCGGTCGAGACGTTGACCGCCGACGTCATGCACGTCCTCGACGCGATCGGCCGCCCGGTGACGATCATCGGGGCCAGCATGGGTGGGTTGACGGGGATTCTCGCCGCTCACCGCGCCGGCCCCGACCGGGTCACCCAACTGGTTCTGGTCGACGTGGTACCCCGATTCGAGAAGGGTGGAAGCGCCCGCATCCGCGACTTCATGATGGGCAACCTCGACGGGTTCGACACGCTGGATCAGGCGGCCGATGCCGTCGCCGAATACCTGCCCTACCGCACCAAACCGCGCAACCCGGAGGGTCTGAAGAAGAACCTGCGCCTGCGCGACGGTCGCTGGTATTGGCACTGGGACCCCGCGTTCATGACCAAGCCCGGAGACGACCCCGAACTGCGCACCGAGAAATTCGAGCACGCCGCGACGAACCTGACGATTCCGATTCTGTTGATTCGCGGGAAACTGTCCGACGTCGTCAGTCCCGAAGGCGTCCAACACTTCCTGACGACGGTGCCGCAGGCGGAATTCGTCGAACTGTCCAACGCGGGGCACACCGCCGCCGGCGACGACAATGACGCGTTCAGCGAGGCCGTGGTGACGTTCGTCCGGCGGCGACCGCTCAGTTAGCGGGTTTTTCCGCGTGTCCGCCGAACTGCTTGCGCATCGCCGACAGGGCCTTGTTGGCGAAGTCGTCGAGGTGACGTGAGGCGAAACGGGACTGCAGCGCGGTCGTGAGCACCGGTGTCGGAACGCCTTCGTCGATCGCCGCGATCGAGGTCCACCGGCCTTCCCCCGAATCGGAGACGCGCCCGGAGAACTCCTCGAGGCTCGGCGACTCGTGCAGCGCGATCGCGGTCAGGTCCAGCAACCAGGACCCAATGACGCTGCCGCGGCGCCAGACCTCGGCGACCTCGGCGATGTCCAAGTCATATTGGTAGAACTCGGGATTCGACAGCGGCGCGGTTTCGGCGTCACCCTGCTGCACGTGCTTGCCGATGTCGGCGTTGCGCAGCACGTTAAGCCCCTCGGCCAGCGAGGCCATCATCCCGTACTCGATGCCGTTGTGCACCATCTTGACGAAGTGTCCGGCCCCGGACGGCCCGCAATGCAGGTAACCCCTCTCCGATTGCGCAATCTCGCCGTCACGGCCCGGTGTGCGTTCCGCCGCCTCGACCCCGGGAGCCACGGTGGCGAAGATCGGCTCGGCGTGGTCGAACGCCTCCCGGTCCCCGCCGATCATCAGGCAGTAGCCGCGCTCGCGGCCCCACACGCCGCCGCTGGTCCCGCAGTCGAGCAGCCGAATTCCGCTCTCGGACAAGGTTTTCGCGTGGCGGATGTCGTCGCGGTAATAGGAGTTGCCGCCGTCGAT
>NZ_JBYCLG010000003.1:0-11108 GCF_057473785.1 Mycobacterium sp. TH-M103 | reverse complement strand
CGGAGGCCTCGTTGTCGATCGCCCCGGACATGTGCATCGGCTGGTTGGCGACGACACCGACGGTGCGGCCGTCGACCCGCGCGTAGCCCGTGATCATCGCCTGCCCGGCCTGCGCGGCGACGTCGAGGAAGTCGCCGTCGTCGAAGATCCGCAGCAGGATCTCGTGCATGTCGTAGGCCGTGTTGTCCGAGTCCGGCACGATCGAGTCGAGCTCGAGGTCGCTCGCGGTGATCTCCGGCTCCAGGCCGGGGTTCACCACCGGCGCCTTGTCGTAGGCGTTGGACGGCAGGAAGGACAGGAAGTCGCGCACGTACTGGAACGCCGCGGCCTCCGACTCCACCACCTGGTGGATGTTGCCGTAGCGGGCCTGGTAGTCCGCGCCGCCCAGTTCGTCGAGCGTGACGTCCTCGCCCGTCACGTCCTTGATGACGTCGGGGCCGGTGACGAACATGTAGCCCTGGTCGCGCACCGCCACCACCAGGTCGGTCTGGATCGGCGAATACACCGCTCCCCCGGCGCATTTGCCCAGGATGATCGAGATCTGCGGCACCAGCCCGGACAACAGCTCGTGGCGGCGGCCCAGCTCGGCGTACCAGGCCAGCGAGGTGGCCGTGTCCTGGATGCGGGCACCGGCGGAGTCGTTGATGCCGACGATCGGGCAGCCGGCCATCGCGCACCACTCCATCAGCCGGGCGACCTTGCGGCCGAACATCTCCCCGACCGAGCCCTGGAACACCGTCTGGTCGTGGGAGAACACCCCCACCGGCCGGCCGTCGATCATGGCGTGGCCGGTGACCACGCCGTCCCCGTAGAGGGCGTTGGGGTCGTTGGGGGTGCGGGCCAGCGCGCCGATCTCCAGGAAGGTGCCGGGATCGACCAGCGCGTGGATGCGCGCGCGGGCACTGGGAATGCCCTTCTTGTCGCGCTTCGCCGCGGCCTTCTCACCGCCGGGCTCCTTGGCCTGCTCCAGGCGGGCGTGCAACTCGGCCAGCTTCTCGGCCGTGCTGTGCTGAACGGGCGCTGGAGCCATCTCCGTCACTACTTGCCCACCTCACTCGTCTGGCGCTCGATGCTCTGCAAGGCCTCGCTCATGTGCGCACCCACCTTGGCGATGAAGGGCTCGTCGATGGCCTGGATGTGCTCGCCACCGATGCGCACCACCTCGAGGTCGGACACGTACTCACCCCAGCCGCCGTCCGGCTTGCGGGTGGCGTAGCGCGGTTCGAACTCGATGACGTCGTCATGGTAGCGATCCGCCATGTAGAGGGTGACATGGCCGTCATAGGGTTCGATCTGGACGGTCTCCAACGCCCGGTTGTCCAGGTAGGACGTGCGCTGGTGCTCGATGATGCCGCCGGGGACCTGCACGCCGCTCTGCTGGACGATCTCCAGCACGAACTTGACCTGGCCCTCGTCGTCGAGCTCCTCGAGCTGCTCGTACGGGATCGCGGGGATCTCGACGTTGAAGGTGCGCTCGGCGAACCTCGCGTACCGGTCCCAGCGCTTGCGGGTCTCCTCGCGGGTCTGCGGGATCTCCTCGCCGGCCCGCACGGTGTCGATCATGCCGACGAACGCCACGTTGGCGCCCACCCGCTTGAGCCCGATCGCGCAGGCATAGGCCAGGGCACCCCCCAGCGACCAGCCGGCCAGCACGAACGGCTTGTCGCCGTTGAGTTCCAGCAGTTTGGGAACGTACTGGGCGGCCCGCTCCTGCACGGTGCCCTCGACCCGCTCGCAGCCGTACATCGGCGTGTCCGCCGGCAGCCGGTTGAGCAGCGGCTCGTAAACCACGGTCGAGCCGCCGGCCGGGTGAAACACGAACACCGGTACCTGCGAATCGTTCTGCGGCGCCCTGATCGTGCGGATGAACCCGTCGAGTTCACCGGCCTCGAGGTGGCCGCGCACCTTCTCGGCCAGCGCCTCGATGGTCTCCGCCGCCAGCACGTCCTCGGCGCTGATCGGGCCGTCGGCGCGCTCGGAGAGCCGTTGCGCCATCTTGGCGGCGGCGTCGCCGTCCAGCTTGGGCAGCGGGTTGAAGATGCCGCCCGGGGACTTGCCCGTCACGATCGCCCAGGTGGCGAACGTGACCCGCTCGGCCGCGTCGCGCGGCGGCACGTCGGAGTTGAGCGCCTTGGCCACCGCCTGCTGGCTGAGCGCCGCGGCCGCCCCCTTCAGGTCCGGCTGCGCGGCGCCGTTGGTCGCGGGCCCCGACGGGTCGGTCGGCGGCGGCGGGACGGCCACGTCGGACTCCGGCTGCGTCTCGGGCTCGGCCTGCGGGTCGGGCGCGGGCACCGCGACCGTGGCGGGTGTCGCCCCGCTGAGCAGCTGCGCCTGCTCCCTGGCGATCTCCTCGGGCGTCTGCGTCTTCTGGTGCTCGGCCAGCTGCGAGACCTCGTCGCGGTGCTCGACCGCGTACTGGATCAGCTGCTCGATGTTGTAAAGGTTGGCGTCGCGCACGGCCGTCAGCTGGATCGGCGGCAGGTCGAAGTCGTATTCGACGCGGTTCTTGATGCGCACCGCCATCAGCGAGTCCAGGCCCAGCTCGACCAGCGGCACCTCCCACGGCAGGTCCTCGGGCTCGTAGCCCATCGCCACGCCGACGATCATGCCCAGCCGCTCCCCGACGGTCTCACCGGAGTCCGGCGACCACTTGACCGTGTCGGACGGCAGGTAGCGGTTGGTCAGGCTGTCCTTGGTGGTTTCCGCTTCCAGGTCCTCGACGGGGGCCTTCGGCGCGGCGGCAGGGGCCGCCGGGAGTTCCGACGCGATCCCCGTGCCCGCGCCGACCGCGGCCGGCAGCACCGACTGGGCGCCGCCCCGCGTCACCAGGGCGTCGTAGACCAGCGTGAAGGACTCGCCGACGCGGGCGTGCACCTGAACCGAGGCGCCGCCGGGGTGGCGGGTCAGCGTCGTCACCAGCACCGAGCCCTGCCCGGGCACCGCCCGCTGCTCGGCAGCCGTCAGCTGGGCGTCTGAAAGCACCTCGGCGGCGGCGGCTTTCACCAACGCCTGCAGGTCGGTCGCCTCCAGGCCCGTGAAGATCCGGGGCGTGTACTCCCACACGTGGCGCCCGTCCGGCAGCGCGACGTGGGCGCCCGGCAGGATCACCGAGCTGCTGCCCGCGGAGAAGGACACGTCCAGCCAGTGGTCCTTGCGCTTGAACCGGGTCGGCGGGATGTTCGCGTAGTCCTGCGGGTCGAAGCGCGCGGCGGAATGCCGCGTGAACAGCGTCCAGATGTCGAGGTCGTGGCCGTAGACGTAGAGCTGGGCCATGGCCGAGATCATCGACTCGACGTCGTCCTGCTTTTTGGCCAGTGTCGCGATCAGCTGGGCGTCGGGCAGACCCGCGGCGGCCGTGGTCAGGCCGATCTGCATCAGCGCCACCGGGTTGGGCGCCAGTTCCAGGAAGGTGGTGTAGCCGCTGTCGACGGCGTTGCGGACGCCGTGGGTGAAGTAGACGGAATGCCGCATGCCCTTGACCCAGTACGCGACATCGTGGATCGGCTCGGCGCCGGGCTTGACGTAGCTGCCCTCGTGCACCGTCGAGAAGATCCCGGTGGTGGGACTCAGGGGGGTGATGCCCTGCAGTTCCGCTGAAAACTCGCCGAGCAGCGGATCCATCTGCGAGGTGTGGCCGGCGCCCTTGGTCTGCAGCTTGCGGGCGAAGCGGCCCTCCGACTCGGCCCGGGCGACGATCGCGTCGATCTGCTCGGGCGGGCCGCCGATGACGGTCTGGCTGGGCGCGGCGTAGACGCACACCTCGAGGCCGGGGTAGTCGGCGAACACCGTCTTGAGTTCGTCAGCGGAGTACTCGACGAGCGCCATGAACCGGATGTACTCGCCGAACAACATCGCCTCGCCCTCGCCCATCAGGTGCGAACGCGAGCAGATCACCCGGGTGGCGTCGGCCAGCGACAGCCCACCGGAGAAGTAGGCCGACGCGGGCTCGCCCAGCGACTGGCCAATCACCGCGGCGGGTTTCGCGCCGTGGTGCTTGAGCAACTCGCCCAGCGCGATCTGGATCGCGAAGATGACGACGTTGGAAGTCTCGATGCCGTATTCGTGGGAGTCGTCGAGGATGAGCTCGAGCACCGAGTAGCCCCGCTCGTCCTGGATGAGCGCGTCGACCTTCTCGATCCACTCGGCGAAGACCTCGTTGCGCAGGTACAGGTTCTTGCCCATCTTGCGGTGCTGCGCGCCGAATCCGGCCATGGCCCACACCGGGCCGCTGGTCACCGGCCCGTCGACGCTGAACACACCCGGGCGCTGCTTGCCCTCGGCGACCGCGCGCAGGCCCTTGACGGCCTCCTCGTGGTCGTGGGCCAGCACCACCGCGCGCGAGCGGCCGTGGTTGCGCCGCGACAGCGACCGGCCGATCGCCTCCAGCGACGACGCCTGCCCCTCGGGGCTTTCCATCCAGTCGGCCAGTTCGGCGGCGGCGGCCTTCTTGCGCGACGTCAGGAACGCCGACACCGCCAGCGGAATCAGGGGCTTGGTCGGTTCCGCGGCCTCCTGAGCGGCGAGCTCCTCCAGCGCGATTTCCCTGAGCCGCAGGGCCTCCTCGGTGAGGCCCGGCAGTTCGCGCTCTTCCTCCCCGGTCGCCGCCGTGTCGGGGATGATCTCGCCGAACTCGTCGAACCGCAGCGAGTGACTCTCCATGGCGGGCGCCTCGGCCTCGGCCCCCGCCTTGGCCGGCGGGGCGGGCTCGGGTTCGCGCTCCACCACGTCACGGGGCAGGACCTCGCGCACCACCACGTGGGCGTTGGCCCCGCCGAAGCCGAAGCTCGAGACGCCGGCCAGCGCGTACCCGCCGTAGCGCGGCCAGTCGGTGGCCTGGTCCACCACCTTCAGGTGCACCGCGTCCCAGTCGATGTACGGGCTGGGACCGGCGAAGTTGATGGATGGCGGCAGCTTGTCGTGCTGCAGCGCCAGCACCACCTTGGCCATGCTGGCCGCACCGGCCGCCGACTCCAGGTGGCCGATGTTGGACTTGAACGCCCCCAGCAGCGCCGGGCGGTCGGCGGGACGGCCCCTGCCGACGACGCGGCCCAGGGCCTCGGCCTCGATCGGGTCGCCGAGCACCGTTCCGGTACCGTGCGCCTCAATGTAGTCGACGTTGCGGGGGTCGATGCCGGCGTCCTTGTAGGCCCGGCGCAGCACGTCGGCCTGCGCGTCCTGGTTGGGGGCGATCAGGCCGTTGGACCGGCCGTCGTGGTTGACCGCGCTGCCGGCGATGACGGCCAGGATCTGGTCGCCGTCACGGCGGGCGTCGTCGACGCGCTTGAGCACCAGCATGCCGGCGCCCTCGGAGCGGATGTAACCGTTGGCGTCCGAGGAAAACGACTTGATCCGGCCGTCCGGCGAGAGGACCGCGCCGATCTCGTCGAATCCCAATGTCACCGCGGGGGTGATCAGCGCGTTGACCCCGCCGGCCACCGCGGCGTCGCACTCGCCGTTGCGCAGCGCCTGCACGGCCTGGTGAATCGCCACCAGTGAACTCGAGCACGCGGTGTCGACGGCCACCGACGGCCCACGGAAGTCGTAGAAGTAGGACACCCGGTTGGCGATGATCGAGGTGGCGGTGCCGGTGATCGCGTACGGGTGCGCGCTGGTGGGGTCGGAGACCGCCATCATGGCGTAGTCGTTGTTGGAGACACCGATGTACACGCCGACGGGTTTGCCGCGCAGGCTCGACGCCGGGATGCGGGCGTATTCCAGCGCCTCCCACGTGAGCTCCAGCGCCATCCGCTGCTGCGGGTCGATGTTGTCGGCTTCCGTCTTGGCCACCGCGAAGAACTCGGAGTCGAAGCCCTTGATGTCCTTCAGGTAGCCGCCGCGGGTCTGGGCGTTGGCGATCCGTTCGGCCAGCCGCGGCTCGGCGAGGAACTCCTCCCAACGCCCCTCGGGCAGGTCGGTGATGGCGTCGCGGCCCTCCATCAGCGCCTGCCATGTCGCGGCGGGGGTGTCCATGTCACCCGGGAAGCGGGTGGACAGTCCCACGATCGCGATGTCGACGCGCTCGGCGGGGCCCGTGCGCGTCCAGTCCGCGTCGCCGTCGGCGGACGTGTCCGCCTCGGGCTCGCCCTCGATGATGCGGGTGGCCAGCGACTCGATCGTCGGGTGCTGGAAGGCCACCGCGACCGACAGCGTGACACCGGTCATGTCCTCGATGTCGGCGGCCATCGCCACGGCATCGCGCGACGACAGCCCCAGCTCCACCATGGGCACCGACTCGTCGATCGAGTCGGGCGACTGGCCGGTGCACCTGGCCACGTAGTTGCGCAGCCATTCCCGCATCTCCGGGACGGACGGCATCCGCCGCTTCTCCTCATCGCTGCGCTCTGCATCGTCGTCGGCGCGCATGTCGGTCTTCTTCGCGGGCAGGTTGTCGTTCGCGGGCGGGTTGTCCAACGATTCAGATCCTGTGTCAGTCATGTCCGGTTCAGCTTGATTCGGTGGCAAAGGCGGTGGGAGAACCGACGCCGCTGCGCAGGCTGCCGTCGAGATAGGCGGTCCGGCAGGCACGTCGGCCGATCTTGCCGCTGGAGGTGCGCGGGATCAGCCCGGCCTGCACCAGCAACAGGTCGCGAACGGTCACGCCGTGCCGGACGGCGATCGCCGCCCGGATGTCGTCGGCGATCGGCTGGTAGTCGAGCTTGTGCGCCCCCGCGGCGCGCTCGGCGACGATGACCAGCTGCTCGGAGGTGTCCTCCGGGTCGTAGCTCAGGCCGGTGTGCGGGTTGTCGAACACCTCCCGGGGCAGCTGGTTGGCCGGCACCGAGAAGGCGGCGACGTACCCGGTGCGCAGCGCCTTGTTGGCCTCCTGGGCCGAGTACTCCAGGTCCTGCGGGTAGTGGTTGCGGCCGTCGATGATGACCAGGTCCTTGATCCGGCCGGTGATGTAGAGGTTGCCCTTGTAGTAGGTGCCGTAGTCGCCGGTGCGGACCCACATACCGTCGTCGGCGGCGCCCTCCGCGTGCGACGGGCTGGTACGCGACTTGAGGATGTTCTTGAACGTCTCGGTGGTCTCCTCCTCCTTGCCCCAGTAGCCGACGCCCATGTTGTTGCCGTGCAGCCAGATCTCCCCGATGTGCCCGTCCGGCAGCTCGGTGGCCGAGTCGGCGTCGACGATGACGGCCCATTCGTCGACACCGATCACGCCCGCGGACACCTGCGCGACGGCGTTGGGCGCGTCGGCGGCGACCTCGACGAAGCGGTGCTCGTTCAGCGCGTCCCGGTCGACGTGGATGACCAGCGGCGCCTCGTTCATCGGCGTGGTGGAGACGAACAGCGTCGCCTCGGCCAGGCCGTAGGACGGCTTGATCGCCGTCTCGCGCAGGCCGTAGGGCTGGAACGCCTCGTAGAACCGGCGCATCGATGCCGGTGACACCGGCTCGCTGCCGTTGAGGATCCCCCGGACGTTCCTCAGGTCCAGCGGCGGCTCGCCGTCCTTGGGCGCACCGCGCAGCGCGGCGTGCTCGAACGCGAAGTTCGGCGCCACCGAGATGACCGACCCGTTGTCGTTCTCGTCCTGGCGCGCCATGGCCCGGATCCAGCGGCCGGGCCGGCGCACGAACGCGGCCGGCGTCATGAACGTCATGTTGTGGCCGAACACCGGCGACAACAGCACCGTGATCAGGCCCATGTCGTGGAAGAACGGCAGCCAGCTGACGCCGCGGTCGCCCTCCTCGCCACCCATGGAGAGGGCGTCGAGCACCTGCACCACGTTCGTGGGCAGGTTCAGGTGGGTGATCTGCACCCCCGTGGGCGTGCGGGTCGAGCCCGACGTGTACTGCAGGTAGGCGATGTCGTCTGCCCCGCCCGTCGGCTGCTCCCAGGTGACGCCGACCTCGTCGGGCACCGCGTCGACGGCGATGACGCGGGGCCGGTCCTTGGCCGGGCGGTTGCGGAAGAATTTGCGGACGCCCTCGGCGGAGTCGCTGGTGGTCAGGACCGTCGAGGGCGTGCAGTCGTCGAGCACGGCGTGCAGCCGCCCGACGTGGCCCGGCTCGCTGGGGTCGAACAGCGGCACCGCGATCCGGCCGGCGTACAGCACGCCGAAGAACGAGATCAGATAGTCCAGGTTCTGCGGGCACAGGATCGCGACGCGGTCGCCGGGCTGGGTGACCTGCTGCAGTCGGGACCCCACGGCCCGGTTGCGCTTGGAAAAGTCGGACCAGGAGATGTCGCGGGCGATGCCCTCACGCTCGGTGGAGAAGTCGAGGAACCGATAGGCCAGTTTGTCCCCGCGAACCTTTGCCCAGCGCTCCACGTGCCGGGCCAGATTGAGGTTCTCGGGAAATCTGATCTTCCCGTTCACGATGAACGGGTTGTGGTACGCCATACCGCTCTCCTGTCAAACACTGCTCGTCGACATTTACCTGTGGTCTGCGCACGGGCCGACCCGGCCGGCCCGCGATGACGCAGGCTCCGGTTCACATCGGCTCCGACCCGAGCGGGTCAGCACAACGCTACTTATGCTCTTGACGCTCTAACTGCTCTTAATTTTCTCTTAATGTTAAGGGTCCGAACCCGGCACACCAAATCACAAGGTACCGCTGTTGGGGGTCGGCTCCGTTCTACCTGAGGCTGTGTCCCCTCACCCGTGTTTGGGATGCGGCGCGTTCTGGATCAGGCCCCGCGCCCAGTTGAGCGTCCACTCGGTCGCCGGCTCCCCGTCCAGGCTCCAGAACTGCGGGGTGGCGTACAGGGCGTGCACCGGTCCCGCGGCGCCGCCGGCCAGCGTGTTCAGCGTGTTGGGCAGGTTGGTGAGGC
This sequence comes from Mycobacterium sp. TH-M103, assembly GCF_057473785.1. Taxonomy (NCBI): domain Bacteria; kingdom Bacillati; phylum Actinomycetota; class Actinomycetes; order Mycobacteriales; family Mycobacteriaceae; genus Mycobacterium; species Mycobacterium sp. TH-M103. The sequence continues at coordinate 2,333 of NZ_JBYCLG010000003.1, read as the reverse complement.
TGAAGGCCTCGTCCGGGGCGGCGCAGATGAGATCGCCCGGGGCGCAGATCTCGTTGGTCCTGTCGTTGAGCGCCCCGAAACCGCCCGGCCGCGCACCGGTCATGGTCAGACCGAGCCCGGACAGCACCGGCACCTCGTGCAGGGTGACCTCTGCACCCTCCCCCGGCGGGTTGGGCCCGACGTCGTTGCCCACCCCCGGCTGGCGGCGCCCGTCGGCGATCAGCGTCACGCCCAGCACCAGGTCGTCGTCGACCGGGCCGCGGCCGTTGCCGATGTCGCTGGCGATGTCGCCGCCGATCACCGCGCCCTGCGAGAAGCCGATCAGCACGTAGCTGGTCAACGGGCACTTGGCGTTCATGTCGGTCATCGCCTTGATCGTCGCGCGGGTGCCCTCGGCCCGGCTGGCGTTGTACGACATCTGCGTGTCGCCGCTCAGCGGGTTGTTGAACTGCGCGGTGTAGGGGACGGTGTAGGTCTCCAGCCGCGAGGGCGGGAACTGCTGACGCAACGGCCCGGTCACCTTGAGCAGCAACGCGTTCGGGAACTGCGTGGGGTTGAGCGGATCGTCATCCGGGGAAGACTCCCAGGTGCCGGGAATCGCGATCAGGTCCACGTCGGGGCACGAGGCGGCCTGGCTGGCCGGGCGGGGCTTGTGGGGGTGCGTCGTCGTCGAGGCCGGCGGCAGCACCCCGGGCGGCACCGCGGTCGGCGGCGACTGCGAGCTGCGCAGCAGGACCACCACCGCCACCAGCACCAGCAACACCACGCCCGCCACCGACAGGGCGGCGGCCCAGGCGAGCATCCGGTGGCGCTTGCGCCGCGCGTTGGTTGCCATGTTCTCCTGCCAGTCGGAAGGCGGCAGCGACGCGGTCTCACCCCCCGCTGCACCTTCTACACGGTACCGGCTCGCCGTCTCAGCGAATGGCGCCGACGATGTCGCCCGACATCGCCCCGAGTTGGCCCGACCACGAGCCCCAGCCGTTGTCGCCGCCGCCGGGGAAGTCGAAGTGCCCGTTGTGCCCGCCGTTGCTGCGGTACATCTGGTAGAACTCGCGGGAGCCGCCCATCGCCACGGCCGCCTGGCCGATCACCGCCGCGGGATCGCTGGCCCCGTCATTGGTCGGGCTGTACACCCACACCCGGGTGTTGTTCTGCGCCAGCAGTGCCGAATGCACCGTCGGGTCGTGCCACTTCCAGCGGCCCAGCTGCGGGGCGCCCCACATCCCGTTGCCGTCGACGCCGCCGAATTGCTGCAGGCCCGCCAGGATCGCACCGTTGTAGTTGGTGCTCGACGGGTACACGAAGCCCGACAGCGAGCCGGCGAAGCCGAAGCGGTCGGGGTGGAAGGCGGCCAGCGCCATCGCGCCGTAGCCGCCCTGCGCGGCGCCCACGGCGGCATGACCGCCGGGCGCCAGCCCCCGGTTGGCGGCCAGCCAATCCGGCAGCTCGCTGGACAGGAACGTGTCCCACTGCTTGCTGCCGTCCTGTTCCCAGTTGGTGTACATGCTGTAGGCGCCGCCGGCCGGCGCGACCACCGAGATGCCCTTGCCGGCCAGCGTGTTCATCGCGTTGCCTGCGGTGACCCAGTTGCTGACGTCCGGCCCGGCGTCGAAGGCATCGAGCAGGTAGACCGCGTGCGGGCCGCCTTTGAGGAAGGCCACCGGGATGTCGCGGCCCATCGCCGCCGAAGGAACCATCAGGCTCTCGTAGCCGGCGGCGCCGGCCTTTCCGGGCGAGCCGCCCACCGCCACCACACCGCTCAGTCCCACAGCCAGCGCGGCGACGCACACCAGCCGCAGCAGACCCCGTACGACCCTCATGGCCACCCTCCATCGTCTCGTCGCTGTCTGCACATTAGCCAGGTCGCGGCCCGACCGGAACCGAGGGTGGTGAAACAGGTCACACCGCCGGAAACGATCGGTGGCGGGGACCCCGCAGGGTCCCCGCCACCGATGGCGTTGCTGTGTGTCAGTGACCGGCGCCGGTGTTGCCGGCGCTGTTAGCGGTGCCCGCGGTCGTGGCGGCCGGGCCGGCGCCGGGCGTCGCGCCCAGCGTCGACTGCAGGTCAGGCTTCATGGCCTGCAGCTGCGCGCCCCAGTACGGCCAGTCGTGCGTGCCGTTGTCGTCGAAGTTGAACACCGCGTTGTGCCCGCCGGCGGCGTTGTAGGCGTCCTGGAACTTCAGGTTGCTGGTGCGCACGAAGCCCTCCAGGAACTTCGCGGGCAGGTTGTCGCCACCGAGGTCCGACGGCTTGCCGTTACCGCAGTACACCCAGATGCGGGTGTTGTTGGCGACCAGCTTGCCGACCTGCAGCGTCGGGTCGTTGCGCGCCC
>NZ_JBYCLG010000002.1:0-10838 GCF_057473785.1 Mycobacterium sp. TH-M103 | reverse complement strand
ACTTGATCGAAATTCCGTCGGTGTCAACACTTCTGCAGCCCCTCCTGTCGACCGTCCCGCTACAGGTGTTCGCGGCGTCGGTGGCGCAGGCCCGCGGGTACGACGTCGACAAACCGCGCAACCTGGCCAAGTCCGTCACGGTGGAGTAGACAACCGGCGCGTCGCCTCGCTTTGGCCGTACGGCCGCAGCGCACTCGATCCGTGAACTACATTCCTCGGGGACAGTTCGCCAGGGACGCAAAAAAGGGGAGCAGCATGCGGTCGGCGGTCGGCAGGTTCGGCGTCATTGGTCTGGTCGTGAGCGTCGTGGTGGCATACGTGGCGGCGGTCGCGCTGTACGCCGCCGGCGGCGAGGGCCGCCAGCGGATGGTCACCCCGCCCGGCGGCGAGGCGACGACGGCGACGATGAACGTCGAAGACATCCAGTCGAATTACAGCGTGCTCGTCGCCAACCTGACCGTGGTTCCCGGCTCGGCGCTGCTGGACCCGCAAACCCACCACCTCAACGAGGACCTCAGCCTGCGGGTCAGGTCGGTGGCCTCGCCCACGCGCCGCACCTGGACCAGGGGCATGCTGCCCGGCACGTTCCCCGTGCCGCTGACCATCGCCGGCGAGATCGAACGGTGGCCCTTCGACCACTACCGCTCGGGGCCCGTCGAGGTCGAACTGTTCCGCGGCGACCATGCCGAGCCCATCCGCGTGCCCGTGAAGTTCGTCAACCACCTCTCCGGGTGGGAGGTCGCCGCCGGCAGCCACGGTGGGCAGGGTCCCTACCGGGTGAGTCTGCAGCGGTCGCTCAGCACGGCGGCGTTCGCCATCGTCATCCTCGGTGTCCTGATCACGATCGCCGTCCTGGCCCTGGTCGTGGCGATCCAGACGGCCCGCGACCGGCGGAAGTTCCAGCCGCCGATGACGACCTGGTACGCGGCGATGCTCTTCGCGGTCGTGCCGCTGCGCAACGCGCTTCCCGGCTCGCCGCCGTTCGGTAGCTGGATCGACATCACGATCGTCCTGTGGGTGCTCGTGGCGCTGGCGGTCTCGATGTCCCTCTACATCAACTGCTGGTGGCGGCACCTGCGGCCGGACAACCCCTAGGGCTGCCGGCCCGTTTGCCGTGGTTTCGCGGCGCGGCGCCGGGCATGCGAAGGTTGACGTCGTGGCGGATACATCGGCGCGGGCGCGGAACATGGCGCTCGCGGTGTGGCATTGGGTCAGCGAGGCGCCGCTGACCTACGGCTGGCTGCTCGTGCTGACGATCACCACGCTCATCCAGAACCACCTCACCGGCCAGCAGTTGCACGCGGTGTTGCTGCACCGCTCCACCAACATCCATGGCCTGGGCTCCGATCCGCTCGACGCGCTGTTCGCCAGCCTGCTGTGGATCGACGGCAAGAACCTGGAACCGTACCTGTTGCTGTTCACCCTGTTCCTGGCGCCGGCGGAACACTGGCTGCGCCAGCTGCGGTGGCTCACCGTGGGGCTGACCTCCCACATCCTTGCCACCTACATCGGCGAGGGCATGCTCTACTTCGCGATCGAGGAGCACAGCGCGTCGGAACGGCTGGTGCTGGCGCGCGACATCGGGGTCAGTTATTTCCTCGCCGGCGTGATGGCCGTGCTGACGTATCACATCGCGCGACCGTGGCGCTGGGGCTACCTCGGGGTCCTGTTCGTCATCTTCGGTTTCCCGCTGCTCACGATGAACCGCGTCGAACTCAACTTCACCGCGATCGGGCACTTCGCGTCGATCCTCATCGGGCTCTGCTTCTACCCGCTGACGCGCACCAAGGGCGGCATGCAACTGGGCCCGGCCAAGCTCAGGGACGCGCTGCGGCGATTCCGCTCCGGCGAGGCTTCTGCCTGACTGCCTGACTGCCTGACTGCCTGACGAAGTCCTGACCACGCCCCGCCGGCGCCGGCACGTAATGTTGGCTTCGATGCGGCATTACTACTCCGTGGACGCGATCCGCGACGCCGAAGCGCCCCTGCTGGCCGGCCTGCCCGACGGCGTCCTGATGAGACGCGCGGCCTTCGGGCTGGCCACCGCGATCATCGGCGAACTCGTCACCCGCACGGGTGGGGTCGCCGGCCGCCGCGTGTGCGCGGTCGTCGGCTCCGGGGACAACGGCGGCGACGCCCTGTGGGCGGCGACGTTCGTGCGCCGCCGTGGCGCGGCCGCCGACGCGGTGCTGCTCAACCCCGACCGCGCCCACCCCAAGGCCCTGGCGGCATTCCGGAAATCCGGCGGTCGTGTCGTCGGAAAAGTTTCGCCGACAACCGATCTCGTCATCGACGGGGTGGTGGGCATCTCCGGGTCCGGACCGTTGCGCCCAGCGGCGGACGAGGTGTTCGCCGGCCTGGCCAGGCCGGGCGCCGAGGCCATCCCGGTGGTCGCCGTCGACATTCCCAGCGGGATCGACGTGATGACCGGGGCGATCACCGGTCCCGCCGTGTGCGCCGCGCTGACCGTCACCTTCGGCGGGCTCAAGCCGGTGCACGCGCTGGCCGACTGCGGCCGCGTCGAACTCGTCGACATCGGCCTGGACCTGCCGGGCCCCCCGGCCGTCGAGGCGCTGGGATTCGAGGCCGCCGACGTGCTGGCCCGCTGGCCGGTGCCCGGGCCCGACGACGACAAGTACACCCAGGGCGTGACCGGCGTGATGGCCGGCTCGTCGACCTACCCGGGCGCCGCCGTGCTGTGCACCGGCGCCGCTGTCGCGACCCACTCCGGCATGGTCCGCTACGCGGGCAGCGCGCACGCCGAGGTGCTCGCGCGCTGGCCCGAGGTGATCGCCTCGCCCACCCCGGCCGAGGCCGGGCGGGTGCAGGCCTGGGTCGTCGGGCCCGGGTTGGGCACCGACGCGACCGGCGCCGGCGCCTTGATGTTCGCGCTGGAGACCGACCTGCCCGTGATCGTCGACGCCGACGCGCTGACCATCCTGGCGGAGCGGCCCGAGCTGGTGGCCAACCGAGACGCGCCGACCGTGCTGACCCCGCACGCCGGGGAATTCGCGCGGCTGGCCGGCGGCCCGCCCGGCGACGACCGGGTCGGCGCCTGCCGCAAGCTGGCCGACGAGCTCGGCGCCACGGTGCTGCTCAAGGGCAACGTCACCGTCATCGCCGACCCCGGCGGCCCCGTCTACCTCAACCCGGCCGGGCAGTCCTGGGCCGCTACCGCGGGCTCGGGCGACGTGCTGTCCGGGATGATCGGCGCGCTGCTGGCGGCGGGCCTGCCGGCGGCCGAGGCGGCCGCGGCGGCCGCCTTCGTCCACGCCCGCGCGGCGGCGTCCTCGGCCGCCGATCCCGGGCCCGGAGACGCGCCGACGTCGGCGTCGCGCATCCTCGGCCACATCCGGGCCGCCCTGGCCGCCCTATAGAAAGGAACCCCGTGCCCCACCACCCGTCCATGCCCGCGCACGCGATCGCCCCCGCCTACACCAACCGCCTGTTCACCGCGCCGGTCCCGGCGCTGCGCCTGCCCGACGAGTCGATGGACCCGCAGGCCGCCTACCGCTTCATCCACGACGAGCTGATGCTCGACGGGAGTTCGCGGCTGAACCTGGCCACCTTCGTGACCACCTGGATGGACCCCGAGGCCGACAAGCTGATGGCCGAGACGTTCGACAAGAACATGATCGACAAGGACGAGTACCCGGCGACCGCGGCCATCGAGCAGCGCTGCGTGTCCATGGTGGCCGACCTGTTCCACGCCGACTGCCTCAACGACGCCGACCCCTACAGCGCCTGCGGGGTGTCCACGGTCGGCTCCAGCGAGGCGGTCATGCTGGGCGGGCTGGCCATGAAGTGGCGCTGGCGGGCGAAGGTCGGTAAGGGCTGGGAGAAGCGCACCCCGAATCTGGTGATGGGTTCCAACGTCCAGGTGGTGTGGGAGAAGTTCTGCCGCTACTTCGACGTCGAGCCCCGCTATCTGCCGATGGAGAAGGGGCGCTACGTGATCACCCCCGAGCAGGTCGTCGACGCCGTCGACGAGAACACCATCGGCGTGGTGGCGATCCTGGGCACCACCTACACCGGGGAGCTCGAGCCCGTCGCCGACATCTGCGGCGCACTGGACAAGCTCGCCGCCGGCGGGGGCGTGGACGTCCCGGTGCACGTCGACGCCGCCAGCGGGGGATTCGTGGTGCCGTTCCTGCATCCGGAGCTCAAATGGGACTTCCGGCTGCCCCGCGTGGCGTCGATCAACGTCAGCGGCCACAAGTACGGCCTGACCTATCCCGGCGTCGGCTTCGTGGTGTGGCGCAGCAAGGAGTACCTGCCCGACGAACTCGTCTTCCGGGTCAACTACCTGGGCGGGGACATGCCGACGTTCACGCTGAACTTCTCCCGTCCCGGCAACCAGGTGGTCGGCCAGTACTACAACTTCCTGCGGCTGGGCCGCGACGGCTACGGCAAGGTGATGCAGGCGCTGTCGGGCACGGCGCGGTGGCTGGCCGAGCAGCTGCGCAGCAGTGAGCGTTTCGAGGTGATCTCGGACGGCTCGGCGATCCCGGTGGTCACCTTCAAGCTCGCCGGCGAGCGCGGCTACACCGAGTTCGACGTCTCCCACGAGCTGCGCACCTACGGCTGGCAGGTGCCGGCGTACACCATGCCCGACAACGCCACCGACGTGGCGGTGCTGCGCATCGTGGTGCGCGAGGGCCTCTCGGCCGACCTCGCCCGGGCGCTGCACGACGACGCCGTCTCCGCGCTGACGTCGCTGGACACGATCAAGCCCGGCGGACACTACGACGATCAGCACTTCGCGCACTAGTCTGCGCGCCCCGAAAGTGTGACCGCCGACGCATTTCCCGGGTGGCGGCACACGCCGCACTTTCGCGGCATTGTGCCGGTTCTGGGACAATATCCACCGTGTCCATTACGCCGATATCCCTGACGCCCGGCGTCCTGGCCGAGGCCGTGGTGGACCTGGGCGCCATCGCACACAACGTGCGGGTGCTGCGCGAGCATGCCGGTCACGGGCAGGTGATGGCCGTCGTCAAGGCCGACGGCTACGGCCACGGGGCCACCCGGGTCGCGCGCACGGCGTTGGCCGCGGGGGCCGCCGAGCTGGGCGTGGCCACCGTCGACGAGGCGCTGCAACTGCGCGCGGACGGGATCACCGCCCCGATCCTGGCGTGGCTGCACCCGCCCGGCATCGACTTCGGGCCCGCCCTGCTGGCCGACGTGCAGATCGCGGTGTCCTCGCTGCGCCAGCTCGACGAGTTGCTGGACGCGGCACACCGCACCGGCCGCACGGCCACGGTGACCGTCAAGGTCGACACCGGGCTGAACCGCAACGGGGTACCCCCCGCGCAATTCCCATCGCTGCTGACCGCGCTGCGCCGCGCCGGCGCCGAGGACGCCGTGCGGGTGCGTGGCCTGATGTCGCACATGGTGCACGCCGACCAGCCCGACAGTGCCGTCAACGACGCCCAGGCCCGGCGGTTCTGCGAGCTGCTCGCGACGGCGCGCGATCAGGGCGTTCGGTTCGAAGCCGCCCACCTGTCGAACTCGTCGGCGACGATGTCGCGGCCCGACCTGGCCTTCGACCTCGTCCGGCCCGGCATCGCCGTGTACGGCCTCAGCCCCGTCCCCGCGCTCGGCGACCTGGGTCTGGTTCCGGCGATGACGGTGAAATGCGCTGTCGCTCTGGTGAAGTCGATCCGTGCCGGGGAGGGCGTGTCGTATGGCCACACGTGGGTCGCCGACCGGGACACCAACCTGGCGCTGCTGCCGATCGGTTACGCCGACGGGGTGTTCCGGATGCTGGGCGGGCGCCTGGAGGTCCTGATCAACGGCAGGCGGCGGCCCGGCGTCGGGCGGATCTGCATGGACCAGTTCCTCGTCGACCTGGGCCCCGGGCGGCCCGACGTGGCCGAGGGCGACGAGGCGATCCTGTTCGGGCCGGGCGGCGGCGGCGAGCCGACCGCACAGGACTGGGCCGATTTGCTCGGCACCATCCACTACGAGGTGGTGACCAGCCCCCGGGGACGCATCACCAGGACGTACCGCGAGGCCGAAACCGTTGAGCGATGACCGAATCCGTCGGCGCCACTGGGGGAGGGCCTGGTTTGCGGGAGGTGCCGGTCTGACCGCGATCGCCGCCATCGTGGGCGCCTCGGCGCGCCGCTCCGTCACCCAGCGCGCCACCGCTTCCGAAGATCCTTACGCCGGTGAGGATTTCGACAGGATCGACGACGACCGCGGCTACGTGGTGACGACCCCGGACGGGGTGCCGCTGGCCGTCCGCGAGGCCGGGCCCGTGGATGCCCCGCTGACGATGGTGTTCGTGCACGGGTTCTGTCTGCGCATGGGCGCCTTCCACTTTCAGCGCACCCGGCTCCCCGGGCGGCTGGGGCCGCGGGTGCGGATGGTCTTCTACGACCAGCGCGGTCACGGCCGGTCCGGCGACGGCGCACCCGAGACCTACACGCTGACCCAACTCGGCAAGGACCTGGAAAGCGTGCTGGCGGTGGCCGCACCGCGTGGGATGGTCGTGCTGGTGGGTCATTCGATGGGCGGCATGACGGTGTTGTCGCACGCCCGCCAGTATCCCCAGGGATACGGGAACCGGATCGTCGGCGCCGCGCTGATTTCCTCTGCGGCCGAAGGGCTGTCGCGCTCGCCGTTGGGTGAGCTGCTGAAAAACCCCGCGCTGGAAGCCATCCGGTTCACCGCGAGGTCCGCCCCCAAACTGATGAACCGCGGCCGCAACGTGTCGCGGTCCCTGATCGCGCCGGTGCTGCGGGCCGCGTCGTTCAGCGACCTGCAGGTCAGCCGGAGCCTGGACGCGTTCTCGCAACGTATGATGAACGACACCCCCATCACCACCCTGGTCGGTTTCCTGGACGCGCTGGAGCAGCACGACGAAACGGCCGGGCTGTGGACGCTGCTGCGGGTGCCGACCCTGGTCGCCTGCGGCGACCACGACCTGCTCACGCCGGACGAGTACTCGCGCAAGATGGCGGCGTGTATGCCGCGCTCGGAGCTGGTCGTCGTCTCCGGCGCCAGTCACCTGGCGCTGCTGGACAAGCCGGAGGCCATCAACGAAGGGCTGATCCGGCTGGTCGACCGGGCCCTGCCCGGCGCGATGACCCGGCGGTACCGCCGGATCCGGGAGAGGTTCGGGCGCCGTGGCTGAGCACACGCCGGAGGGCGGCACGGCCACCTGCGAGCGCGTCGAGGACACCGTCGCGCTCGGCTCCCGCTTGGGCGGGCAGCTGCGCGCGGGCGACGTGGTGGTGCTCTCGGGTCCGCTCGGTGCGGGGAAAACGGTGCTGGCCAAGGGGATCGCGGCCGCCATGGACGTCGAGGGCCCGATCACGTCGCCGTCGTACGTGCTCGCGCGGGTGCATCGCCCGCATCGGCCCGGCGCGCCGGCAATGATCCACGTCGACATGTACCGGCTCCTGGACCGGCCCGGCACCGACCTGCTGGGCGAACTCGACTCCCTGGATCTCGACACCGACCTCGACGACGCGGTCGTCGTGGTGGAGTGGGGCCAGGGAATCGCCGAACGCCTCGCCGAGCGCCACCTCGACGTCCGCCTGGAGCGGGTCAGCCACTCCGACGTGCGGCTCGCGACCTGGCGGTGGGCCTCATGAGCGTCATCCTGGCCATCGACACGGCCACCCCGGCGGTCACGGCGGGCCTGGTGCGGCGCGACGATCTGTCCGTGCTGGCCGAACGGGTGACCGTCGACGCCCGCGCCCACGCCGAACGGCTCACCCCCAACGTGCTCGCCGCGCTCGCCGACGCCGCGCTGGGCATGGCCGACCTCGGCGCCGTCGTGGTGGGCTGCGGTCCGGGCCCGTTCACCGGCCTGCGGGTGGGCATGGCCAGCGCCGCCGCCTACGGGCACGCGCTGGGCATCCCGGTCCACGGCGTGTGCAGCCTGGACGCCATCGGAGTGCGCACCAGCGGCGAGGTCCTGGTCGTCACCGACGCCCGGCGACGCGAAATCTATTGGGCCCGTTACCGAGACGGGGTCCGCACCGAGGGCCCGGCCGTCAACGCCCCGGTCGACGTCGACCCCGGCGCGGCCCGCGCGGTGGCCGGCTCACCCGAGCACGCGGGAATGTTCGGCCTGCCGCGGTGCGGGCCCGTCCATCCGACACCGGCCGGCCTGGCGGCCGCCGTCGGGGACTGGTCGGCGCCGCCGGCGCCCCTGGTGGCGCTGTACCTGCGCCGTCCCGACGCCAAGCCACTCGCGGAGCGCCGATGACCGCCTGCGGCGAGCCCGTGAGGATCGGCGGGTTGACCCCGGCCGACGCGCAGCGGTGCGCCGAGCTCGAACTGCAGCTGTTCGACGGCGACGACCCGTGGCCGGCGGCGGCGTTCAACCGCGAACTGGCCAGCCCGCACAACCGCTACGTGGGTGCGCGCAGCGCCGGAACGCTGGTCGGCTACGCCGGTATCTCCCGGCTGGGCCGCACACCGCCGTTCGAGTACGAGGTGCACACCATCGGCGTGGACCCCGCCTGCCAGGGCCGCGGCATCGGCCGGCGGCTGCTCGACCAGCTGCTGAGCTTCGCCGCCGGCGGCGTGGTGTACCTCGAGGTCCGCACCGACAACGAGCCCGCCATCGCGCTGTACCGCAGCGTGGGGTTCGAGCGGGTCGGCCTGCGCCGGCGCTACTACCGCGTCAGTGGCGCCGACGCCTACACCATGCGCAGAGAGGCTCGGCAGGTTCCATGACCGTCGTCCTGGCCATCGAAACGTCGTGCGACGAAACCGGAGTCGGCATCGCACGCCTTGACCCCGACGGCGCCGTCACCCTGCTGGCCGACGAGGTGGCGTCCAGCGTCGACGAGCACGTGCGCTTCGGCGGCGTGGTGCCCGAGATCGCCTCCCGCGCCCACCTGGAGGCGCTGGGCCCCTGTATGCGCCGCGCCCTGGCGACCGCCGGGCTGGACAGACCCGATGCGGTGGCCACCACCATCGGGCCCGGCCTGGCCGGCGCCCTGATGGTGGGAGTGTCGGCGGCCAAGGCCTACGCGGCCGCCTGGGACGTGCCGTTCTACGCCGTCAACCACCTCGGGGGGCACCTGGCCGCCGACGTCTACGAGCACGGACCGCTGCCCGAGTGCGTGGCGCTGCTGGTGTCGGGCGGACACACGCACCTGTTGCACGTGCGTTCGCTCGGCGAGATCGTCGAGCTCGGCAGCACCGTCGACGATGCCGCCGGCGAGGCCTACGACAAGGTGGCCCGGCTGCTGGGCCTGGGCTATCCGGGCGGCAAGGTGCTCGACGAGCTGGCCCGCACCGGGAATCCCCAAGCCGTCGTCTTCCCCCGCGGCATGACCGGGCCCGGCGACGACCCGCACGCGTTCAGCTTCTCCGGGCTCAAGACCGCGGTGGCGCGCTACCTGGAGAGCGCCCCGGACGCGGCGCTCCAAGACGTCGCGGCCGGATTCCAGGAGGCCGTCGCCGACGTGCTGACGCTCAAGGCGGTGCGGGCGGCGACCCGGGCCGGCGTGTCGACGCTGCTGGTCGCCGGGGGAGTGGCCGCGAATTCGCGGCTGCGCGAGCTGGTGGCGCAGCGTTGCACGGCGGCCGGCCTGGCCCTGCGGGTCCCCAGCCGCCGGTTGTGCACCGACAACGGGGCGATGATCGCTGCCTTCGCCGCGCACCTGGTGGCCGCCGGAGCGCCGCCGTCCCCGCTGGATGTGGCCAGCGATCCGGGCCTTCCGGTGATGCGGGGCCGGTTGCCTTAGATCCGGGGCGCCCACGGCACGGTGCCGTAGCCCGTCGCCTGGGTGACGATGAGGAGGTCGTCGCTGGTCGACCAGGCCCGCGTGAAGGTGTCCAGCGGGATTCGCTCGTCGCGGCCGTCGGGGGTGCCGCTGTCGTTGAGGTGCACGACGTCGTCGGCGGTGTCGACCCCGGTGACCACGACGGCGTGGTCGGGTTTCGTGCGCTGTCCCTGACCGGCGGGGTAGTTCCAGATCGTTTCCGCGTTGAGCGCCGCGATGACCTTGTGCCCGCTGCCGAGGTAGTCCTCGAGGCCCTGCAGGGTGTTTCCGGTCGTGATCTCGGACTGGACGCCGTAGTGCGCCAGCAGCATGACCATGTCCTGCGGCGAGGTGCCGTCGAAGAAATAGACGTCGCCGCCGTGGGATTCGCTGGGGGTGAAGATGCCGCGCAGCTCGATGCCGAGCTGGCTGGGTTCGTGGCCGGTCAGCTGGCCGACCACGTCGGCGACGGCCATCAGGCCGCAGTCTTCCTGATGCTGGTAGCGCCAGTAGGGTGCGGCGGCCTCCGGGTCCCCGTACATCCGGCCCCCCGGCTGGGCGTGGGCCGGTCCGGCCCACCCGACCAGGGCCGCGACGATCAGTGCGACCATGCCCGCGGTGCGGCTCGCGTTGGCGGTGCGGTTGAGCATGCTTCCACTATTAGCACCCGGTAACAGCGCTGGGAACCACGCGAAGCGGCGCCTCACGGTGTCCGTCTTCGGGTTTTGGGTCCGGGTGCGGGCGGCGCGGATGCCCGCCCGAGCGGTGTTCTCGCCCGGCACCGGGAGGGCCGCGAAACCCGGCTTGTCCGCTGACAGGGGAAGCAGCGGCCCGCCCTTGAGTGCTAGCACTCTCATGTATAGAGTGCTAGGTGGCAATCGGACGTCCCCCTGCGCCGGCACCCGCGACGACGGTTCGAGGGTACGGCCGAATGCCAGACCACCTGACAGTCGGTCGGTTCGCGGCACGCCGCGGTCCGACCGCCAACCAACCCCGGTCCGGGCGATTGTCCCGGGCCTGCTACCAACTAACTGGAGGGCTCCCATCGTGGCGAAGGTGAACATCAAGCCACTCGAGGACAAGATTCTCGTGCAGGCCAACGAG
>NZ_JBYCLG010000001.1:0-2870 GCF_057473785.1 Mycobacterium sp. TH-M103 | reverse complement strand
AGCTCGGCGATCATCGAACGGGTCCACAGCGCGAACCCGAACGACAATTGGCGCGGATCGCTGCCCACGATCAACTCATAGAGCCGCGAGACCTGCTGCGACCCAAGCTTGGGTGGGCGACCCGGAACCGGCTTGGCCACCAACGCGTCCTTGCCGCCGTCGCGCACCTTGGCCAGCCATCCATAGACCGTGTTCTTGTGGAACCCCATTGTCACGGCCACCTTTTCGGGGTGCTCACCCGCCTCGACCTGCTCCACCGCTCGCTTCCGCAGCGCTTCGAGCGTCTTGTGATCAAGCTTGCGGCCATCGTTATCGCGCACATCACCTATTCTCGACGAATATCGTTCGCCAGCAAAGGCTTTCCCCGGCGCGTCTCGACTTACTTACGAACTCCTTAGTATACGTCCCGATGGTGCCCGCTGACTTGTTGTCGGTCTGAAGTGCGAGCTTCCATGACGGGAGTGTTGCCACGAGCAAAGAGAGGTCCATAGCAGTTATTGTGACATGATGCGCTGTCCGTCGTTCGGGTTACCCGATAAGAGACTATTTGCGCAGCTCACTGCATATATGGCAAATCAGCTTGAGTCACGATAATTGATAGCTTCATGGACATGTGAGGTGGCTGCGCGCTAGCAGCGTTGGCTCGGCAGAGAAGAGCTGGTGGCCAATGCGCGCTGGCGAATTCCCCGCAGTCACCCGGCCCCCGAGCATCCGGTGTTGTCCAGCCAGGAGCTTTGCTCGGGGGCCGCTCCATGTCCGGACTCGGTGAGGTCCCGAAGCGCGGCGCTATCCGGCAAACCGCGACAGGCGCGCCGACAGATGCGGCACCAGCCCGCCGTCGGCGTCCACCCGTTCCTCGACGTAGGCCAAGTCGCCGCCCTCGACGATGCCGTAGAGCCGCTTGGCGCCACCGACGAGCACCCCGGACCGACTGCGTGCCAGGGCATCGGTCACCAATTCCCACGACGACTGGTTGCGCGGCCGCCCGTAGAACAGCTCGACATAACCGGCGGAATGAGCCAGCAGCAACTCGATGGCCTGCGACTCGCTGGGATCGTCGGGGTCGTTGACGAAGCGCCAGAACCCCGTCTCGCGCAATCCGCGTTCCTGGTAGGCGCCCGCCTCGCTGAGCCGCCAGGATCGGGCCTCCCAATTCAGGTAGTCGCCGCCGTCGTGCGAGACCACGATCTGCTGGCCGAACCGGTAGTCCCCGTCTTGCGCGCGGCCTTCGCCCTCCCCGCGCCACACACCGACCAGTGGCAGCAACGCCAGGAGTGCGTCGTTGAGGTTTGCGCCTTCCCGCAGGTTCGCGGTGTCGGCCGGAAGCGGCAGATCGTCGAACGCCGGGATGTTGCGCGCCGAGGTCACCTTGGCGCGTTCGGTAGCGGCCGCCATGGTGCGGTCGCCGAAGGCCGCACCGCCCGCGCCGTCAGCGTCGTCGTCAGAGGAGGTCACGACTCGTCAGTGATCAGCCGGTACAGCGTGTACAGCGCGAACCAGGAAATGACCACGACCGCCAGCACCAGCACAATCTCGAAGAACAGCACCACGCAGACGAGTCTATTCGCCGACGGCGCGGGCCGCGGCCCCTCCCGCCTCCCCTTCCCGCATCGGGGGTGAACCCTGGGCGGCGGCACGCCGAGGATGCGCGCCCTGTGTACACCCCGAAAGCCGTGAGATCACAGTCGGCGCCGACGGTGCGATCACGGCGCCGCCGACGGCCCGGCCGTCAGGCCAACAGCGGTTCCAGCGCGCAACGCAGATCGGAGGCCGTTGGCACGCCCGAGGTCCGGTATCTCTGTCGCCCTTCGGCGTCGAAGATCAACGTGGTGGGCAGCGACAGCACCGCGAAGCGGTGGGCGGCGGCCGGGTCGGCGTCCAGGTCGATCTCGAGGTGGGCGACGCCGCCCAGGTCGTCGCAAACCTGGCCGACCACCGTGCGAACCCGGTCGCACGGTCCGCACCACGGGGCGCTGAAGTGGACGACGGCCGGCCCATCGCGGGACAGACCCAGGTTGGCGAGGTCGACGGCCTCGTGCCGCGCCGAGCCCGGGCGGATCTGCCTGATCCGTCCCGCGCGCCGGGTCAGCAACCAGCCTGCCGGCGTGGCCACGACGGCCGCGGCCGCGATCGCGACGAGAACGGTGGTCACAGGCGCCGGGTCACGATTGCCTGAATTCTTCCAGGGTGATGGTCACTGAATAGCTGATGCCCTCGATGATGACGTCCGAACCGCGCGCCCCGACGGTTTGCGGCGCCACACCGAACGGCAGCCGCTGGCCGGGCAGCGTGGTGCTGAACGCGTGCAGCACCGCCTCGCGCTTGTCATCCGGAACCGGTTGATTCGCCGTGTCCGGTCCGGTGAGCACCCCGGTCGGCGTGAACACCAGGGTCGCCTGGTCGTCGGGGGCGATCGACAGATCGACCGAGACGCTGACCCGGTGATCGAAGCCGGCCGATTTCGGCGTGCCGGTGAACACCAGGCCGTGGCTGCCGGAGATACCGGATTCGGTGGTCCCACCGGTCGCATCGTTGGTTTCCCTGGGGGGCGCGTCGACCATCAGGTCGCTCATGCCCAGGTAGCGGCCCAGGTGCATGGAGTCGATGATGATGCGGCTCTCCAGCTCGCCCACGGGGAGCTTCGCATCGGGCCTGATCAGCCATGACGCGTAGGTCAGATCGATCGAGTGCATGGTGGCCTCGAGGGTGGCCTTGCCGGTCATCGCGTGGTCGACCGCGTTGGCCTTGATCTCAAGCTCGTTGTAATGCCGGTGCATCGCCTGGGGGATGAACGGGAAGGCCAGGATGGCCACGAACGGGTCCGAGCCCAGCTTGGCCACTTTGCGCACGGTCGTCGACAGCCGGTACTC